>JAZRFU010000147.1:0-5097 GCA_045643865.1 Eubacteriales bacterium | reverse complement strand
ATGATGTTGGTCTTGTCAAGACGGTACTCGATCTTACCTGCCTTTGCTTCGCTTACTGCTCTTGCAACGTCAGGAGTAACCGTTCCTGCCTTGGGAGAAGGCATAAGGCCCTTAGGACCAAGCACCTTACCAAGACGTCCGATAACACCCATCATATCGGGAGATGCTACTACAACGTCAAAGTCGAACCAGTTTTCCTGCTGGATCTTTTCAGCGTACTCTGCGCCGCCTGCGTAATCTGCACCTGCATCGAGTGCCTTCTGAATGTTGTCACCCTTTGCGAAAACGAGAACCTTAACCTTCTTACCGGTTCCGTTAGGAAGAACAACTGCACCTCTTACCTGCTGGTCAGCGTGACGGGAGTCAACGCCAAGACGAACGTGTACTTCGATTGTTTCATCAAATTTTGCCTTAGAGGTCTGGCAAGCAAGATTGAGTGCCTCTGCGGGATCGTAAAGGCGATTCTTTTCTACAAGCTTAACGCTTTCAACGTACTTCTTTCCCATTTCTGCTTACCTCCTTATTAGTCTTCAACAAGAACGCCCATAGAACGAGCAGTTCCTGCAACCATGCTCATAGCCGCTTCGATAGAACCGGCATTGAGGTCGGGCATTTTTGTTTCTGCGATCTTTCTTACCTGTTCCTTGGTAAGCTTCGCAACCTTGTTTTTGTTGGGCTTGTCAGAGCCGGACTCGATGCCTGCTGCCTTCTTGATAAGAACTGCTGCAGGGGGAGTCTTTGTGATGAACGTGAAGGAACGGTCTGCATAAACCGTGATAACTACAGGAATGATAAGACCGATATCGTTCTTTGTTCTCTCGTTAAATTCTTTTGTAAATACGGGAATTGCAACGCCATACTGACCGAGAGCGGGACCTACAGGGGGCTGAGGAGTTGCCTTACCTGCGGGAAGCTGCAATTTGATATAACCCATTATTTTCTTAGCCATAATTAATTACACCTCCATAGTGGTACTTGTGCGGGAAATTGTAAGATTTTTTCCCTCCCACTTTACATCGCTTGTGCGATGGTTGGATCTTCTGTTGAGATCCCAAAAATTAAATTTGTGTTTTGAGCTTGAGCACCTCTGCTTCGATCTCAACGGGCATATCTCTGCGTCCGCGCTTAACAAGCACGGTAACCGTTTTGAGATCCTCGGAAATGTTCTGAACGACACCCTCGTATCCCTCGAACAATCCGCCTACGATGCTAACCTCGTCTCCAACCTTGAACGTGAGCTGAACTTTAGCTTCATCTACACTTTCAATGCTCATATCCGCAACCTCCTGCTCGGAAAGCGGAGTGGGACGTGATCCGGGGCCTACAAATCCTGTAACTCCGGTAATATTTCTGACGGCGTGCCAGCTTTCGTCTGTCATTACCATTTTGATAAAGACGTAGCTCGGGAAGATCTTTACTTCCTCAACCTTTTCCTTTTCGCCGTCCTTGTGAATAACTGTTTCAACGGGAACCTTTATATCCTTTATAAGATTTTCAAGTCCGCGATTTTCAACAATTTTTTCAAGGTTTGCTTTAACCTTGTTTTCATAACCTGAATAAGTATGCGCAACGTACCATCTCAGGCCTACGTTCATTCCATCGATATCACTCATATCCTTGGCTCACTCACTTTCAGTTGAAGAGTGAAGCAAGCATGCTGATACCTGTGTTGAATGCCAGGTCTATCAAACCGAGCAGTATAGCGGTTGCAACTGCAACGACTACTACTACGAGGAATCCCTTGCGGGTGTTTTCCTTTGAAGACCAAACGATCTTTTTAAGCTCGCTCTTTACTGAACGCAAGAAACCGCCAAGCTTTTTGCGGAACTTGATTGCCACGATAGCGATAATAACTACGATAGCTCCGATGATTGCACCGTTGATAATAAGAGTAGTTGTTTTATCAGCTTTGATCTTTTCAAGCTCTGCCTTGAGCGCTTCCTCTGCCGACGTGGTAGTCTCGGACTTAGCCGTTGTCGTCTCAGAAGTAGACTCGCTGGTTGCAGTGGTTTCAGATACGCTTTCGGATTCAGCCACGGTAGTCTCCACAGATGTGGAATCGGTTGCGGCAGCACCTACGGTAAAGAGGGATACGATCAACACAAGTGAAAGGATAAGGGCGATAAGACTTCTTCTGTTAGTGATAGTCATTATTCCTGATCCTCCTCTTCACTTAGACTCTTTGTGAAGAGTGTGCTTGCGGCAGAACTTGCAGTGCTTCTTGAGCTCCAGTCTGTCCGGATCATTCTTCTTGTTCTTCTTCGTGTCGTAATTTCTCTGCTTGCATTCTGTGCAAACGAGAGTAACCTTGACTCTTGCATCATTAGCCATGATTTCGGCACCTCCCATATTAAATTTTATTTGACTGCAAAAGCAGTCCGTGTACCTCCCTCTGAAAGACCGTTATACCCTTTTGCGCACAAGGCATAACAAAAAAGCCCTTTTACAGAGGTAGAACCATTATATCACAACGGCTATGGCTTGTCAATGCTTTTTTGAAAAAAAATTCAATATTTTTTCATCATTATATATATGTAATAAAAAATTCTTTACAAGTTTACCAAAAGATGATATAATATACCTACGAATTATGTCAATATATATAAATCTAATTATCGGGAGATAATAATGAAACAAAACCTCAAAAAAATATTCGCGGTGCTTTTGGCGGTATATATAGCCGTTTCGGGTATCCCCGCCCTTCCTGTGAGTGCGATACAGCAAACTGCGATGGATTTTTCTCCGTATGTGACAGCGACACAGCCGACGGAATATTCAAGCGAATACAACTCGGGTACTCGCGGCGTGACTTGTACCACTCTTGACGGAACGAGCGCGTCGAGCTATTATACAGGCAACTATACTTATGAAAAACTGTCAACACAGTCGGCAAGCACGCTCAAAAGCAGCTTGAACAAGCTTATGACTGATACCCATTCTTATAGATCGTCGTATGATGATTGTCACTATAAGGCGGACAAAACCGATTGTGAAAACGAAAACAAGAAGGTTACGCTTATATACACCTCGTATCAGGCAACCATGGACCAGTGGAACGGTTGGAACAGAGAGCACGTATGGCCTCAAAGCAAGGGCGGTGGCAACACGACCGGCGGAGGAGCAGACCTTCATCACATCCGCCCTTCCGATCAGGGAGTTAACAGCTCGCGCGGAGATAAAAAATATGGCAATGTAGATGGTGGAACCGCTAAATATGGAACCAATCCTGCTATTGGCTATCTTGGCGGAACGTACAGCACGAATTATTTTGAACCGCTTGATGAGGTTAAGGGTGACGTTGCGAGAATAATTCTTTACGTTCACGTAAGATGGGATTCGGCTTGGGGTGCGGACGACGTAACCAAGGTTTTCCAGAGCGTTGACGTACTGCTCCAGTGGTGCGCGCAGGACCCCGTTGACACATGGGAAATGGGAAGAAACGAGGTCGTTCAAGCTATTCAGGGCAACAGAAACGTATTTATCGACTACCCTGAATACGCTTGGCAGCTTTACGGAAAAACCGCTCCCGACGATATGGTTACACCTTCAAGAGGTGCGACTGATAGCGAAGGTGGCTCCGAGGGCGGCTCGGGCGATAACGAAGGCGGTGCGAGCGGTGAAGCCCCTGACGTTCCCGACATACCCACACAAGATGCAAAAACAAAGATTTCTACGAATATTTACTACGGCGACACGCTGAAATTTATGTTCGCATCGAATGAAAAGCCCACGGCATCCACGCTTGACGGCAACGGAAATGTAGTCAATGTTGACGTTGAACCGTTTATGGAGAATGGACAACAGCTCAAATATAACGGACAGGACGTATGGATATCCGTAGAGGGTGTTCCCACGCAGCATATTGCCAAACGAATAACGGTAACGATTGGCTCGACGTCTATGGAATACAGCGTGCTGGAATATCTTTATACCAGAATTTACGTTTCCGAGGGCGTAACGGAGCAAGAGAGATATATGTATCAAAAGCTCATTGACTACGCCGAAAAGCTTGACGTGGCACTAAACAAGATCGCCCCAAGTCCCATAAAGAATGACTTCCTTGTAACCGTTACTAACGGAACGTTAGACGGCACGGTAAGCTCCGATCTCTTTTCGATTGGTGACAAGCCGTTTGCTAACGTTGACGCCGAGCTTGAAATCGCTGACGGCAAGGAGCTTGCTTGGCAGGTGAGCGTAAACGGCGGTGAGAGTGTGACGTACACGACCGATGAGCTTAAGGGCTTGTCAATAAGCGGACACACGGTTGTAACTGCTGTTGAAAAGGAAGAAGAGGTCAAAGAGAAAAAGTGGGTGCTTGTGACCGATGCTTCACAGCTTAAGGTCGGCGCACAGATAGTGATTGTTGCAAGCGACTCTGATTTGGCTATGAGCACGACCCAAAACAATAACAATCGCGGACAGGTGGAAATAAGCAAGGATGGCGACACCGTTGTTATTAATGACAATGTTCAGATATTAACGCTGGAGAATGGAACCACTGCAGGAACGTTCGCGTTTAACACGGGATCGGGATATTTGTATGCGGCAAGCTCGGCAGATAATTATTTGCGCACTCAATCAACGCTTAATGATAACGCAAGCTGGGCAATAACTATTGGTACAAATGGAGCTGCAACTGTTAAATCTCAAGGCAATTACACAAGAAATATAATGAGATATAACAACGGTAGCGATCTGTTTTCGTGTTATTCATCCGGTCAGCAAGACATTTCAATATACATTTTAACCAACTAAAATAAAATCAAAGCAAGGCGGAATTTTTCGCCTTGCTTTTTGCTTTCAAAATTTGATTTATCGGGGAGTTAAGATGTACGTCATGGCACAATCTGCCTTCCCTTGTGAGAGAAGGGGGACCACGAATGTGTCGAGCTTGCGAAAGCAAGCTTGAGTGCGGAGCGAAGCGGAGTTTGGGGATCGAGTAGAACACGCCACCGTGTCTATCGTTAAATACGCGTGAGCAAGATAAACGCCGCTTTTACACCAATATAGACGGTAAAAGACGCTAATCTTCTACTCATCCGTCGCTTCGCGCCACCTTCTCTCACAAGAGAAGGCAAGGATTGCAAATGCTACGGA
>JAZRFU010000146.1:0-4255 GCA_045643865.1 Eubacteriales bacterium | reverse complement strand
ATTTCTCCCGACGAGATAGCCGCCGCAGGCATAACAAATCAGCGCGAGACCACTATCGTATGGAACAAGCTGACGGGTGAGCCGATATACAACGCTATTGTGTGGCAATGCCGCAGAACGTCGGACATCTGCCGCAAGCTCGTGCGTGACGGTCACGAGGAATACGTAAAAGAGGTCACGGGACTTAAGATCGACCCATATTTCAGCGGCACAAAGGTGCGCTGGATACTCGACAACGTACAGGGCGCGCGTCAGATGGCGGAGCGCGGCGAGCTTATGTTCGGCACGGTTGACACGTGGCTGATCTGGAAGCTGACGGGCGGCGAGGTGTTCGTCACCGATCTGACCAACGCATCAAGAACCATGCTTTGCAACATTCACACGGGACAGTGGGACGAGGGTATGCTCAAGATCCTTGACATTCCGCGCTCCATGCTCCCCGAAATAAAGAGCAGTAGTGAGATATACGGATATTTCAACTGTCTTGGCACGCGTGTTGCCATATCGGGCATTGCAGGAGATCAGCAGGCGGCGCTCTTCGGTCAGTGCTGCTTTGATGAGGGAAGCGCCAAGAATACGTACGGAACGGGCTGTTTTTTGCTTGCTCACACGGGAAATACCGCCGTTCAGAGCAAAAACGGTCTGCTCACCACTATTGCCGCAACCGAAAAGGACCGCCCCATAGAATACGCGCTTGAGGGTAGCGTTTTTGTGGGTGGCGCGATCATTCAATGGCTGCGCGACGAAATGGGAATTATAAGCAACGCCGCTGAAAGCGAGATACTCGCGGGCAAAACAGACGACTGCGGCGGTGTCTATATAGTGCCTGCCTTTGCAGGTCTTGGCGCGCCCTATTGGGATATGCACGCGCGAGGTACTATTGTCGGTCTCACTCGCGGATCGGGCAGAAATCACATTGTCCGCGCCGCTCTTGAGGCCATCGCTTATCAGACCGAGGACGTCATTCGCGCAATGAGCGCAGACATGAGCGAGCTTGGTGAGAGTCATTCGATAAAGTGCCTGCTGGTCGATGGCGGCGCGTCCAACAACGCCCTCTTGATGCAGATGCAGAGCGACATATCAAGCATTGACGTTCTAAAATCCGCAAACGCCGAGGCAACCGCACGCGGCGCGGCATTTTTGGCGGGACTTTCAGTCGGATTTTTCCGTGACCGAGAGGACATAAAGCAAAAATGCGCGATTGGAGCGCAATTCTCTCCCCAAATGAGCGAGGACGAGCGCAAGCGTATCCTGCGCGGCTGGCACAAGGCAGTTGAGGCATGCCGTCAGTTCTCTGCCCCCGACAACGACACTATATAATTGGAGTTAGATATGGAAATTAAAACGGAAAGTATAAAGGTAAGATCATCAAACGGAATAAACGAACTTGCAGGCGTGGCATTTCTTCCCGAGGGCGAGGTGCGCGGTATTCTTCATATAGTTCACGGAATGGTCGAGCATATCGGTCGCTATAAGCGATTTATGGAGGATATGGCAAACCTTGGATACATTTGCGTGGGATACGACAATCTCGGTCACGGAAACACGGCACGTGACGCGAGCGAGTTCGGATACATAGCCAAAAAACGCGGTTGGGAGCTGCTTTTGCGCGACGTGCGCCTGTTCTCTGACGCGGTGCGCGAAAAATACGGTCGCGAGCTTCCCTATTACCTTATGGGACACAGTATGGGCTCGTTTATCGTCAGATGCGCATCTGCGGGCTACGTAAGCCCCGATAAGCTCATAATTATGGGCACGGGCGGTCCCAATCCCGCGGCAGATCCCGGTCTTGCGCTTATCGCCGTCATAAAGGCGATCTACGGTGAGAAGCATATATCCAAATTCGTAAATTCCATCGCGTTCAGCACGTACAACGAGCGTTTTGGCGGCGGAACAAAGGAGGATCCGAGCCCTTGGCTCTCAACGCTCGAATCCACGCGGCAGGGGCACTATAACGACCGCTTCTGCACCTTCAAATTCACCGTAAGCGCTATGGGCGACCTCATTCGCCTTATAAAATATTCAAATCAGGGCGCGTGGTACAAAAAGCTCACAACCTCGCTCCCCGTCCTGCTGGTTGCGGGCGCTGAGGACCCCGTCGGCAGCTACGGCGACGGAGTGCGCAAGGTACACGATAAGCTGATTGCCACGGGACACTCGTCCGAGTGCATCATCTATCCCGACGTGCGCCACGAAATACTCAACGACACCTCGTATGAGGACGTCAAAGCCGATATAATCAAATTTCTGGAGAAATAAATTTAAATTTTGATTCGTATGGCATTTAACGGGCGAACACAGTTCGCCCCTACGGGTATAGGGTGACGTTAACTTTCGATCGTAGGGGCGAACTGTGTTCGCCCGCACCTTCTCTATAAATCATAATTCACCATTATTAAAAATCAAATAACACCGCCGAGCACGCTCGGCGGTGTTTTATTATTATGACGCTTTTGTATCTCCAAAAAAGGTTTCAAGCTCGGCAAGGTAGGTTTCGGGTGCTAACATAAAACAAAGCCCGTGCCCTGCTCCCTCAACTCGTACAAGACGCTTGCGAGTGGTGCAGGCGTTATAATTTTCCTCACTCATCGAGTACGGAACGAAATCGTCCGTTGCTCCGTGGAAAAAGATGACGGGCAGACGGCTGCTTGACAGTGCCTTGATAGGCGATATTCCGTCTATATCGAATTTGCCGAATACGCGCGCGCCAAGCTTTACAAAGGGGTAAAGCAGATTGGGCGGCAGGTGCATATCCCTCATGACCTTTTTGATTATCTGCTCTGCCGAGGTGTAGCCGCAATCTGCAACGATGCCTATGACGTTTTCGGGAAATTCGGTTGCCGCGCAGCTCATAACCGTCGCCGCGCCCATTGATATGCCCGCTAAAATTATGGTTGCATTGGCATCTATGTTTTCAAGAATGTAATTTACCCACGTCTGACAGTCGCGGCTCTCGTTGACACCGAACGTGATAACGTGACCCTCACTAAATCCGCTTCCTCTATGGTCAACGACAAGCGCGCTGTGGCCGATAGAAAAGCAACGTGTCACCGCTCCGCAAAGATCGCGCTCGGCATTGCTCTTGTAGCCGTGAAAAAGCAGCTCAATGGGCGCGTCCTCGCTGTACTGATAGAATTTTCCACGCAAGGTAAGTCCGTCAAACGAATGAACCGACACATCGGTGTGCGGCATAGAGCGCATACTCTTTATCCACTCCACCATTATCTCGCGGTATGGCTCGTAAACAGGCCCCTCAGGCGTCTGTATCTCGTCCGACTTGGAGCGCGACGGCGAATAAAACACCTTAAGAAAGCACGTAAGCGCGGCGGCAAAAACGGAGACCGCCAAAAACGCAATAACGGCAAGTGAATACCATAAAAATTCCATAAAAATCCCTCAATTTAACTTAATACAAATATTATTGTATCACTAAACGCATTTTTTTGCAACTTTTATTTGATTTTTTTAATTCTTTTGACAAAAGATATATTTTCTCATAAATTGACATGCCTCGTCGAGTAAAAAGTGGTGTAATTTTTCAAAAAGGTATTGACAAAGCGCAAAAATGTGGTATAATATTCAAGTAAGTCAATTTAAACGGATGACTTGCACGCGCCACAAGGCGCGGTTGAATACTTTTACGGAGAAGTACTCAAGAGGCCGAAGAGGCGCCCCTGCTAAGGGTGTAGGCCGGGTTTACCGGCGCGAGAGTTCAAATCTCTCCTTCTCCGCCAAAAAAAGTCCTTGATTTTCAAGGACTTTTTTCATTTTCATAGCTCAAAAATCCCTTACAATCCCATACGGACATAAAAATCACGATTTCCCTTACTGGAAGCACGCAGAAATGCGTGCTTTTTTGTTTTCGGGCGGCGTTGGTTGCTCGAACATTTTTCTTCGATATGGGAAAACAGTTACGCTATAATACTGCTACTGGAGGTGATTGCTATGCCGTTCAAGTAGTAGAACAAAAATTCCGCAGGGGTCGAACACTGTTTAATTATGACCATTTTCGACACTTGCATATAATTTAAAAACAAAACAAATGAATCATTTTGTTTTGAGCTCACCTCGAATAGAGGTGTCTCGCCAGTATGGAAAGTAAGCACACATTGTTGGGGGAAAAGCGTTGCACTTCATCTTACGCCCCTGCTCTGTAAGAGCTGTCTTTCTGCCAGTAAAGGAAACGCACTCATTTTGAAGTGATGTGCAACAGTAAAAATTTTATATTTATAAGGAGATCATACAGTTATGATTA
>JAZRFU010000145.1:0-11635 GCA_045643865.1 Eubacteriales bacterium | reverse complement strand
CCGTGGACGGTATTTACTTCTTTCAAAGCATACCGAAATCGGTAAATACCTGTAAGCGTGCCGCCGTTCTTCAAAAATATTAGATTTTCAATTATTTCGACTCAAATCCGATCGCTCTGAGCAGCTCACCAAGCCACGAGTCGCCGCTTGGCTTGTCGTGCTTCTCTATCTTCTCGTCCTCGCGCAGATCCACGTAACGAGCCGAGGCGTAGTCGCCGCTTATCATTCCGTACTGACTGACCGCGATCTCTTTGATATTGAGCATATTGTTTTTCACCTCAAGCTTGCCCTCAAGATCCCGTATCTCAAAGGAAAGCGAGTCAATTTTGTCTTCAAGCAAGCTGACGTTTGATGATGCACGGCTTACCATAACTGAACTACATACGATAAGGAGCAATGAAAGAGTAACAATGGCAAGTGTCGAAATTACCCCCGCAGGCATTTTCGTCTTTTTTCCCTCTTTGATTTCTTTTTCCTTATCTACCAAGAACCATTCGTCAGCAAATTCCTGAAACTCCTCGCGATTGATATGCGAGGGGATCTCCTTGACCTTGTCCTTAGCGTGTTTTGTTATGGCAAGCCATTTGGCTTTTTTTGGCGGTTTACCCGATTCCTGCACATTTTTCTCCGCCATTGCAGCCGCCTCTGCGTCGTCGTACTCTCTTTGGGAGCGAGAGTAGAAGCGCGGAAGCTTATAGTCGCGCAGATCCTTGTAGTAAGCGGCGAAATCATCACTGCTCATATAGGATCTTCCATTGATGTTCAAGCTTTTATATTTTGCGTCCGTCGCGCAAACGCCTTCTTTACCCATTCGGATACCCAGCTGCTTGTATCTTGCAGCATCGCGGGCTCTCTGACGCTCGGTGTCTGTCTGCGCGCTTGTCTTGATGCCGCGATTTTTGAATCTCTCGCACAGCATATCAATGTACAAGGCGGTAACGTCAACACCCGCGCCGATTGCCGAGGGGCTACCCGACATGGTTTCGGCGATCGCATCGACCTTCGTCACGCTCTTCTTTTTCATTCCTTTTATCTCCAATAGATTTTTTGTCGTTTCGATTACTTTCTATTTCAGATCTTCTCCGCCACACGAAGCTTCGCGCTCCTCGAACGGGGATTTTCCTCAACCTCGCGCTCACTCGGAAGTATCGGCTTTCTTGTCAGCACGTTTACCGTCGGCTTGCGTCCGCAAACGCATATCGGTAACGATTTGGGGCAATTACAGCCGCTTGCAAGATCCGCGTAGGTCTGCTTTACTATTCTGTCCTCAAGCGAGTGGAATGTGATGATGGCGATGCGTCCGCCCTCTTTGAGTCGGTCTGCCGCCGCGCGTACCGTCGGCTCGATGGCGTCAAGCTCACCGTTGACCTCTATTCTGATCGCCTGAAAGGTTCTTTTTGCAGGGTGATGTCCGCCCTCGCGCGCCGCGGCAGGAATTGCGCTCTTGATAACGTCAACAAGCTCTCCCGTGCTCTTGATCGGCTCTTTTTCACGTCTGCGAACTATCGCAGATGCAATTTTAGGGGCAAATCTCTCCTCACCGTACTCCCAGATGACCTTTTTGAGCTGCTCGTACGTGTAGCCGTTAACTACTGTGTAAGCATCAAGCTCGCCGCGTCTGTCCATTCTCATATCGAGAGGAGCATCGGTGTTATGCGTGAATCCGCGCTCTGCCGTATCGAGCTGATACGACGACACACCGAGATCCAGCAAAATTCCGTCTATTTTTTCTATTCCAAGCATATCGCAAACGTCTGCGACCGCCGAAAAATTATTTCTTACAAATGTAACTCTGTCCGCGTAATCGGCAAGTCGTGCCGTTGCCGCCGCGATAGCCGCATCGTCGCGGTCTATTGCGATGAGCCGACCGCCGTCGGTCAGTCTTTTTGCTATCTCAAGCGAATGACCGCCGCCGCCTGCCGTACCGTCAACGTAAATGCCGTCGGGCTTGATGTTGAGCGCGTCGATGCACTCGTCAAGCAGCACCGAGCGGTGCTTAAATTCTGTCGTTCCCATTCCGTCGCCTCAAAGACCGAACTTTTCAAGCTCTTGGCGGATGTCCTCGCTGTCCTCGCCCTCAAGCTCTGCCGACCAGTTCTCTGCCGACCAGATCTCCGCGTAAGACGAGCAACCAACGACCACCGCCGCCTTGTTTATCTCGGCGTATTCAAGAAGCTCGCGCGAGAGCACGATTCTGCCCTGCGAATCGGGGCTGACCTGCGACGCGTTTCTGTGAAGGTATCTTATCGCCTTCTCGGAAAGCTTGCGTTCCTGATTCATAATGGGTGCTATGTAATCCTGCCAGCCCTCAAGTGAAAAGACCTTCAAACGCGCACCGCGCAGATCTCTTGCGACGATAAACGTGTCGCCAAGCTCCTCTCTGAACTTTGCAGGTACGAATATTCTGTTTTTAGTGTCAACGTTGTGAGCGTATTCGCCTGTAAACATCAGATCATCTCCTCTCGGTCGTTATCTCGAATTGCGCGAGCCCTTTTCGCCGCGCTTGCTGTCGCCTTTAGGAATTTTTATCAACAGCGGAATCATTTTCCAACACATTTATGTACTTTCGCTCCATTTCTCACCACTTGTGATGTATTTATTATAATATATAACCCCAAAATTATCAAGAGGGTTTGGAGATTTCTTTTAACAATCGTTCAGTTTTTTTATGTTTTTTTAAGATTTTTTTCTTTTTCCCACCACCTAATATCCATTTTTAACCAATTTCACCCTTCCCCAAGGGCAATTTACAATTAATTTCAAGTTATTACATTTTTTTCCAATTCAGCAAGTGCCGATAAAATGCAATAAAATCAGCTTTAAAATTCATCAAAAAAGCGAGATTTATGGATAAAAAAACGGGCAATCGCAGATCGCCCCTACGGTTAAAAAACGACGTCACTCCTATACCCGTAGGGGCGAACTGTGTTCGCCCGCATATATATTTAATTTTGATTTCCAAATGTCCGCACAAATCATTTGCAAGCAATGTGCTTTCAAACGAATATCGACTCAATCGTGTTTTTTTACCCTGACGAAAAGTGACTTAAATGCCTTATAGTTAAAGGGGATGAGGGGATAGAGGTAGCTACGCTTTTTATTGACGGTTTTATTGGTCAGGATAAGCAGGGTGACGGTCAGTGAGCCGATGATAAAGCCCCACAGCCCGAAGATGCCCGTCAGTACTGTCAACAGTATGCGCATAAACTTAAAGGCATAACCCAACTCGTAGCTGCGCTGGGTGAAATTCGCAATAGCCACGAACGCCATATACAGTATCACCTCGGGGATGAGCCAACCGATACTGACGGCGAAATCGCCGAGTATCAGACCGCCCACCACCGACAAGGAATTGGACAGCATATTGGGCGTATTGAGCGACGCCATGCGCAGTCCGTCGATGATAAATTCCACCAGCAAAATCTGCGCGATCAGAGGTATTCTTCCCTGCTCCTGCGGCACGATAAATTCAAGCCACGGCGGTATGAATTGCGGGTGCGAAACGAGCAGATACCAAAGCGGAACCATATACAGAGCAAGGAAAAATACCACGTGCCGCACCATTCGTATATACGTGCCCGTGAGCGGCGGAAAATAAAAATCGTTGGTCTCCTGCATAAAGTCAAATATCGTGGTGGGCAAGATCATGACCTCGGGTGAGTTATCGCAAATTACAAGCACACTTCCCTCCAGTAGCTGCGCCGCCGCAGAGTCGGGACGCTCGGTATAGCGTATCTTGGGAAAGGGATTGTACCACTTCTGCTTTATAAGGCACTCGGCAAGCGACTCGTGCCCCATCGTCAGCGAGTCCGTTTTTATCTCACTTATGCGCTCTTTGAGAAAATTCACGTACTCGCCGTCGGCGCGATCGCTCATATAGCACACCACAACGTCGGTGCGCGAGCTCTCCCCCACCGTAAAATAGCTCATCGTCAGCGCGGGATTGCGTATTCGCCGCCTTATCAGCGCAGTATTGAATATCAGCGTCTCAACAAAGCCGTCGCGCGCTCCGCGCATTACCTTATCGCCCTCCGGCTCGCCCGTTTCCCTTGCGGGATAGGTTCGCGCGTCGATGATGACGACCTCAGCACCGAAATCCGAGCCGAGCATAAGCGTCGCACCCGACATCACCATCTGCACGGCAAGATCGACGTTTGCCGTGACGTCGGTTTCCACGTACGGCAGGCACTCGGCAACGAAATCACGCGCCTTACACGCCACCGACTCACATTTTGCCCCTTTACCCGCTCCTTCCCGTTTTTGCTTGGACAGAGTCGGCACTTGCGTCAAAATATGAGTCATCAGCTTCTGCATTACCGCATCCTTGACAAATCCGTCGATATAATAGAATGTAAATTCCGCGCTCCCCGCGCTCAGTTTTTTCTTGATAAGGTCAAAATTATCATCAGGTCTTAATATTTCGTCAAAAAGGCGTACGTTATACGAATACTCCGCGCCAAGCTCTCTTTTCTCCATTTCCATCCCCATTTCCATATACATAAAATCCCACTCCGCAAAAACAAATTCTTTCCATAATTATTTGGCAATCAAGGAATTGTAAATACACCAAAAGAGAAAAACGCAAAAAATCCGCATCCCAAGGAACACAAGCGTGTCCACGGATGCGGATATTATGTATTTAAAAAACGAATTATTTCTCGACAAAAATCAGATATATATCTACATTTTGTTGCAAAATCAACAAACGATTTATTTTATTCCCTATTATTCACCGTTTTTGAGATTGAGAAGCTCGGAAACAAAGCTATCCACGTCGGTAAATTCGCGGTACACCGAGGCAAAGCGCACGTAGGATACGTGGTCGCGCTCTTTGAGCTTTTGCATAACCATCTCGCCGAGCCGCGAAGACGACACCTCATTATCAAGCGAATTATGTATCTCCGCCTCTATCTCACTGACTATCTCGTCTGCGCTCACGGGGCGCTTTTGCGTTGCCTTAAGCACTCCGCCAAGCAGCTTTGCGCGATCATAAAGCTCCTTGTTGCCACTCTTCTTGACAACGATTATTTGCACCGTTTCAAGCATTTCAAACGTGGTAAATCGCTTTTGACACTCAAGACATTCGCGTCTTCTCTTTATACTGTTATTCTCCGGCACGGCTCTGGTATCCAGCACCTTGCTTTCAGGATAATTGCAAAAAGGACATTTCATAAAAACCTCCAATAGCGTGCGCAAGCGTCGCGCACCGTTATTCTTATACAATTATACCACATTTTTCCTTATTTGTAAAGCAAATTTTGATAAAATCGCGCCAAAATAACTATTGACTTTGAAAAAAAATCGTAATATAATTATACTATAAAAAAATACCGTCGCATCTCATCAAAATGTGACGGAAATCAAAGTGAGGAAACAGTAATGAAAAGAATTTTAAGTATTCAGGACATCTCGTGCGTGGGCAAATGCTCACTCACAGTAGCGCTTCCCATAATTTCGGCATTCGGCATTGAGGCGGCAATATTACCCACCGCAACGCTTTCAACTCATACGGCGTTCAAGGGCTTCACCTTCCACGACCTCACAGATGACATTTCTCCCATCGCGGCTCACTGGAAGGAGCTCGATCTTGATTTTGACGGAATATACACCGGTTATCTCGGCTCGGTGCGTCAGATAGACCTCGTGCTTGAAATCTTCCGCGATTTTGGCGAGGGCAAGCTCAAATTCGTCGATCCCGCAATGGGTGACAACGGCAAGCTCTACACGGGCTTTGACGCAGATTTTGCCAAGCAGATGGCTCGACTCTGCTCCGCCGCAGATATAATCGTTCCTAACCTCACAGAAGCATGCTTTATGCTCGACGTTCCATATATTCAAAGCGGCTATTCGGAGGACTACATAAAGGATATTCTCATTCGCCTGACCGATCTTGGCTGTCCTTGCGCCGTGCTTACGGGCGTTGGATTTGACGACGAACACCTCGGTTGCTACGGATACGACAGCCGCACGGGTGAATTCTTCAGCGATTACAACGACAAAATATCCCAGAGCTTCCACGGAACAGGCGATATTTTCGCTTCCGTTTGCTTCTCCTCAATAACAAACGGTAAGAACCTGCACGATGCCTGCGCAATCGCCGCAGATTTTGTGTGTGACAGTATCAATGCCACCATAAGCGATGAAAAGCCCATCTGGTACGGCGTTCATTTTGAAAAGATACTTCATAGCGGAAAATACATATAAAATCCATAAAATCAGCCCTATTATGTCGTTAATAGGGCTAAATTTATGTTTTTTATTTAATATTGTGCTATCGTTGGTATTGACACGGGAATACTAAAAGTGTATAATATTATTTGATATATATAACTGTACGGAGGTAATTCAAATGAATGACATAATAAAGCAACTCTCCCTGATCGGTATAGTTCCGGTAATTAAAATTGACGATCCCAAGGACGCAAAGCCGCTTGCAAAGGCACTTATTGATGGCGGTCTTCCCTGCGCGGAGGTCACATTCCGTACCGCGTGCGCAAAGGAGGCAATCGCGGCTATCGCAAGCGAATATCCCGAGATGATCGTCGGCGCAGGCACTGTGCTTACCAAGGCACAGGTCGATGACGCTATCGAGGCGGGAGCAAAGTTTATAGTAAGCCCCGGATTCAATCCCGAAATCGTAAAATACTGTCAGAGCAAGGGCTGTCCCATCGTTCCCGGTATCAACAATCCCACGGGTATCGAGCAGGCGCTTGAGCTTGGACTTGACACGGTAAAATTCTTCCCCGCAGAGCAGTCGGGCGGAATTTCCATGATAAAGGCAATGAGCGCGCCCTACGGCGGCGTATCCTTTATGCCCACGGGAGGCATTTCTCCCTCCAACCTCAACGACTACCTCTCGTTTAGCAAGATAGTATGCTGCGGCGGTAGCTGGATGGTCAAGCCCGATATGATCGCAAACGGCGATTTTGAAGGCATCACCAAGCTGGTTCGCGGCGCGGTCGACACTATGCTCGGCTTCAAGTTCAAGCATTTTGCTATCAACGAGCCCGATCGCGACACGGGTATTGCTGACGCTATGGCTATCAACTCTCTGTTCACGCTTGGCGCAAACGTAGGAAACGCCTCCACGTTCGTCGGCACGGAGATCGAGGTCATGCACTCGCAGGGTAACGGCACCCACGGTCACGTCGGAATACAGACCAACTCCGTTGAGCGCGCGGTATATCACCTTGAGCGCCGCGGTGTCAAGTTTGATTACGACACGGCAAGATACGACAAGTCACGCAAATTGAATTTCATTTACATCGCAGCTGAGATAGGCGGCTTCGCCTTCCACATCTGCCACTGATAAAAGGAGAAAAACATTATGGCAAAGATAATTACGTTCGGCGAGCTTATGCTCCGCCTTCAGCCCTATAACTACGAAAGATTCGTTCAGTGCGACCACGTTGAATTCACGTTCGGCGGCGGCGAGGCAAACGTTGCAGTTTCCCTTGCAAATTACGGTATGGACGTTGCATACGTAACCAAGCTCCCCACTCACGCTATCGGTCAGGCGGCTGTTAACAGCTTGCGCAGATACGGCGTTGATACTTCTAAGATCACTCGCGGTGGCGAGCGCGTAGGTATCTACTTCAACGAAAAGGGCGCATCGCAGAGAGCGTCGGTCTGCATTTACGACCGCGCAAACAGCGCTATCGCAAAGGCATCCTCGTCCGACTTCGATTGGGACAGCATCTTTGAGGGCGCTGAATGGTTCCATTTCACAGGAATTACTCCCGCTCTCGGCGCAAACGTAGTCGAGATATGCAAAGAAGCATGTAAGGCGGCAAAGGCGCACGGTCTTAAGATCTCCTGCGACCTCAACTATCGCGGTAAGCTCTGGACAAGAGCCGAGGCGCGCGAGGCGATGAGTGAGCTTTGTCAGTACGTTGACGTCTGCATCTCCAACGAGGAGGACGCAAAGGACGTATTCGGCATCGAGGCAGAGGCAACCGATATCTACGGCGGTACTATCAACCACGACGGCTATAAGTCCGTTGCAAAGCAGCTCGCAGATAAGTTCGGCTTTGAGTACGTGGCTATCACGCTCCGCGAGAGCCGCTCCGCGTTCGACAACGGCTGGTCTGCTATGCTTTACGACGTCAAGGGGGACGAATACTGCTTCTCCAAGAAGTACGATCTGCACATCATCGACCGCGTAGGCGGTGGCGACAGCTTCGGCGGCGGCCTTATCTACTCGCTTATGAACGGCAAGAGCACGCAGGCGGCTGGTGAATTTGCAGATGCGGCATCTTCGCGCAAGCACTACCTTGAGGGCGACTACAACATGGTTACTCTCGCAGAGGTAGAAAAGCTTGCAGGCGGCGACGGCTCGGGTAGAATTCAGAGATAATCCAAAATAAAATATTGGGGAAGCTCGTATGAGCTTCCCCTTTTAATTTTCAATATTTATTTCTGCTCGCTCTCTCCGTGGCATTTACCACTCATCGGGCACGAGCCGCAAGCATTTCCGCACGAGCAAGAGGACTTGCCGCTTTTCTTGTCGCGGTACATCTTGATAACTATTGCAGCCGTCACGGCTATCAACACCGCCGCCACGGCGATCGTGCCGATATTCTGTACTATAAATTCGGGCATATATCCTCCTTTTGTATTTATCTTAATTATTATTTACTGTTTTCCTTTATCTTTTCCGCTCTTTTTGCAGGACGGAAAAGCATATAGAGAACAAACGCAAGGCAGGCGACCGCCAAAATCAGCCACAGCGTTTGTATTCCGCCGACAAATGCGCCCGTAAAGAAGCATCCAAACTGATACACCATAAGGGATACGACGTATGCAAGCAGGCACTGATAGCCGATGGCAAACGCCGTCCATTTGCCGCTGTTCATCTCTCTCTTTATAGCTCCCATAGCCGCAAAGCAAGGTGCGCAAAGCAGATTGAAGATGAGGAATGAAAGACCTGCGAGCTGACCAAGTCCCGAGAAATCGGTAACTCCGAACACCGCAACGATCTCCTCCTTGGCAACAAGTCCCATAAGCGTTGCGACCGCCGCGGTGGGCTGGTCAAATCCGAGAGGCGCAAATATCCAGCATATAACGCTACCTATCATTTCAAGCAGAGTTACGCCGCCCTCTGCACGCTCAAGGTAAAATCCGAACACGCCGTCGGCATTGGTTCCAAGCGTGTTTCCAAGCCAGATTATAATAGTCGAGAGCAGTATGACCGTTCCCGCCTTCTTGATAAAGGACCATCCGCGCTCCCATACCGCGCGAAGCACGTTAGAGGGTGTGGGCAAATGGTATTCGGGAAGCTCCATCACGAACGGCGAGGGATCGCCCTGAAATATTTTGGTCTTTTTGAGAATTATTCCCGATATAATGATCGCCGCGATACCGATAAAGTAACAAAGAGGTGCTACCCACCAGCCCTTATCGGGTCCGCCGAACAGCGCGCCCGTTATCATAGCGATAATGGGAAGCTTTGCGCTGCAAGGGATAAACGTGGTGGTTATAACGGTCATTCTGCGGTCGCGCTCGTTTTCAATGGTACGCGACGCCATAATTCCGGGAACACCGCAGCCCGTTCCGATAAGTATCGGAATGAACGACTTGCCCGAAAGTCCGAATTTGCGGAACACGCGGTCAAGCACGAATGCAATACGCGACATGTATCCGCACGCTTCAAGAAATGCGAGCATCAAAAACAGAACGAGCAGCTGCGGTACAAATCCAAGCACCGCGCCAACACCGCCGACTATACCGTCAATTATCAACGAGGAAAGCCACTCGGCGCATCCTATCGCTTCAAGTCCCTGTCCGACAAGCACGGGAACACCGGGTATCCACCAGCCGTACATTTCGCCCAGCGTGCCGAACAGATAAAAGCCCTCGCCAAACAGTCCGTCGTTAGTCCAGTCGGTTACAAGCGTTCCGACGGTGGACACGGATATGTAATAAATGAAGAACATTATCGCCGCAAATATGGGGAGCGCCGCGAAGCGATTGGTGAGCACGCGGTCTATTTTCTCCGACGTTGAAAGCCCGCCTGCATTTTTGCGCTTGTAGCAGCCGTCAAGGATACGCGCTATGTAGAGGTAACGCTCGTTGGTGATGATGCTCTCCGCGTCGTCGTCAAGCTCTCTTTCCGTGTTAACGATATCCTCCTCAATATGCGCTCGGAGCGTTTCGGGCAGGTCAAGCACCTGCAAAACCTTCTCATCGCGCTCGAATATCTTTATAGCACACCATCTCTGCTGCTCTGCGGGCATCGTGTGAATTGCCGCCTCCTCTATGTGAGCGAGGGCATGCTCAACGGGGCCTGAAAACGAGTGCGCAGGATACGTCTTCCCCTCCTTTGCCGCCTCAATTGCAAGGTCTGCCGCATCGAATATACCGTCGCTTTTGAGCGCGGAGATCTCGACTATTTTACATCCGATAGCCCGTGCCAGCTTTTCTATATCTATTTTGTCGCCTCTTTTGCGGACGACGTCTATCATATTGATGGCTATGATCACGGGAATACCAAGCTCGGTGAGTTGAGTAGTCAGATATAGATTTCGTTCGAGGTTTGTGCCGTCAACTATATTCAATATAGCGTCGGGGCGCTCGTAAACGAGGTAATTTCTCGCCACTATTTCCTCGGGTGTGTATGGCGAGAGCGAGTATATTCCGGGCAAGTCGGTTATCACGACGTTGTCGTGCTTTTTGAGCTTACCCTCCTTTTTTTCAACCGTAACGCCGGGCCAGTTACCAACAAACTGATTAGAGCCCGTCAGCGCATTGAAAAGCGTGGTCTTTCCGCTGTTGGGGTTTCCCGCCAACGCTATGCGGATGCTTTTCTGTTCCATAATTTAAGTCCTTTCCATCAAGTTAGCGTATGCTAACCGCAAATCATAAAAAATCGTGAGCCACCGGCTCTTATCTTACTCAACCTCGATCATCTGGGCGTCCGCCTTGCGTAAGGATAGCTCGTATCCGCGCACCGTAAGCTCCATAGGATCACCGAGCGGCGCAACCTTGCGAACGGAGATCTCAACTCCCTTGGTAATACCCATATCCATAATGCGACGCTTTATCGCGCCCTCACCGTGGACCTTAACCACTCTCGCACGTCCCCCAACTCTGACCTCTCGTAATGTTTTCATACGTTGTTCCTTTCCAAAACGCTTCTTGGCACGTATGCTATTGCGTGCCAAGTTAGCATATGCTAACCATTAGTATTATAATGTAAATTTCCCTTTTTGTCAATAGCTTTTTCATATTTTTCCAAATTCTGCGATTTATACAAATACGGGCGCTTTTGTAAAGCAAAAAAATTGTTTATTTTTGACAAATCAAGGTTCAAACGGTATGACAAAAAAATTAAAAAAATTTCAAAAAGGTATTGCAAAACCGAATAAAGTGTGCTATAATATACGAGTCGCTGGTATAGCACAGTCGGTAGTGCAGCTGATTCGTAATCAGCAGGGCGTGTGTTCGAGTCACATTACCAGCTGCAAAAACAAAAGAGAGGGTTTATCCCTCTCTTTTGTTTTTCGTGCTCGTCATCGACGAAGTACACCTAGGGCGTATCGCGCCCTATTTTTTTGCGCTCTAAACTTGTTGATTTGAGTTACACTTTGGCGCAAATGAGTGTTCTGAGTCACATTACCAGCTCCAAAAGCAAAAG
>JAZRFU010000144.1:0-2769 GCA_045643865.1 Eubacteriales bacterium | reverse complement strand
ATGACACTCGCCATTGAGCCCATGGTAAACGTGGGAGGCGAGGGAGTGCGCGAGCTGAACGACGGCTGGACAGTAAAAACCGCCGACGGCACGCTCTCGGCACACTATGAAAATACTGTTGCTCTCACGAGCGACGGCGTGATCGTTATGACACAGCTGGAATCGGATTTTTGAGCCGAATTGAATGAATAATATTAAATCCAGATCAGGAGAAAATTATGCCGAAAGATGACGTAATTGAATTTGAAGGCGAAGTAGTTGAGGTGCTCCCCAACGCCGTCTTCAAGGTTAAGCTTCCCAATGGGCACATCGTTACTGCTCACTTGTCCGGAAAGCTTAGAATGAACTATATCAGAATTTTGCAGGGCGACCACGTAACCGTTGAGGTTTCCGTATACGACTTGACAAAGGGCCGTATCACGTGGCGTTCAAAATAAAACACAAGATTTTACTTTAACAATGCCGAAAGGCAAAAAAATACTCTAAAGAAAGGTTGGTTTACAAAAGATGAAGGTTAAACCGTCCGTTAAGAAGATCTGCGAGAAATGCAAGATCATAAAGAGAAAAGGTAAAGTCATGGTGATTTGCGAGAACCCCAAGCACAAACAGAAGCAGGGCTGATCGGTCACCGGACTCGACTTTAAGCTCAACTCAATCTAATCAGAGAGGTAAAAATAAATGGCACGTATAGCAGGTGTTGATATTCCCAACAACAAGCGCGTAGAGATCGCTCTTACCTATATTTACGGTATCGGTCGCAAGAGCGCTAACGATATCCTTGCACAGACAGGCATTAGCCCTGATACAAGAGCCAAGGATCTTACCGAGGAAGAAATAGCAAAGCTTCGTGATGTTATCGAAAGCTCTTACAGCGTTGAGGGTGATCTCCGTAGAGAAGTTGCACTCAATATTAAGAGATTGGTAGAGGTTAACTGCTACCGCGGTATCAGACACAGAAAGGGTCTTCCCGTAAGAGGTCAGAGAACAAAGACCAATGCGAGAACAAGAAAAGGTCCCGCAAAGACCATCGCAAACAAGAAGAAATAAAGGAGTGGCATAAAAATGGCAAAAGCAGCAAAAAAAGTTGTTAGAAAACGCCGCGAAAAAAAGAATATTGAAAAGGGCGCAGTACACATTCAGTCCACTTTCAATAACACGATCGTAACGATCACAGACGTTTACGGCAACGCAATTTCATGGGCTTCCGCAGGTGAGCTTGGCTTTAAGGGTTCGAGAAAATCTACCCCCTTTGCAGCTCAGTCCGCTTCTGAGACAGCAGCTAAGGCAGCAGTTGAGCACGGTCTCAAATCTGTTGAAGTTTACGTAAAAGGTCCCGGATCGGGACGTGAATCCGCAATCCGTGCGCTTGAAACGGTAGGACTTCAGATAACGCTCATCAAGGACGTTACTCCTATCCCTCACAACGGATGCAGACCGCCTAAGCGCAGACGCGTATAATTTTAAGGAGGTTAAGAAAAATGGCAAGATATACAGGACCCGCATGCAAGCTTTGCCGCAGAGAAGGCAAGAAGCTTTATCTCAAGGGCGAAAGATGCACAAGCGGTAAGTGCGCACTTGAGCGCAGAAGCACAGCTCCCGGCCAGCACGGCGCAGCTAAGAAGAAGATGGGTGAGTACGGTATGCAGCTTCGTGAGAAGCAGACTACCAGAAGATACTACGGTGTTCTTGAGAAGCAGTTCAAGAACTACTATGAGGAAGCAGCTCGTAAAGAGGGTATGACCGGTGAAAACCTTCTCGTTATCCTTGAGCGTCGCCTTGACAACGTAGTATATAGAATGGGACTTGCAGAATCTCACAGAGATGCTCGTCAGCTCGTTCTTCACGCACATTTCACACTCAACGGTAAGAAGGTTAACATTCCTTCTATCCTTGTAAAGCCCGGTGACGTTATTTCCGTTAAGGAATCCAGCCGCGACTCTGCTAAGATCAAGGCACTCGCTGAGGCACTTGAGAGCAAGACCGCTCCGAAGTGGCTTGACGTTGATAAGACGAATCTTACGGCAAAGGTAGTAGCTATGCCCGCAAGAGAAGATATCGATTTCGATTTCAACGAACAGCTTATCGTCGAGCTCTACTCCAAGTAATACCGCATAAAGTACGGAACTGTGCGGTATTACTTGACCGACACATTCCCGCGTAAAGCAAAAAACAACGCTTTATCCCCAAAAAATATAGGAGGTTTTATTTGGAATGATTGAGATAGAAAAGCCCAATATTACTACCGCTGAATTAAGTGAAGACGGATCGTTCGGTACGTTTGTGATCGAGCCCCTTGAAAGAGGATTCGGTACAACTCTTGGTAACTCGCTTCGCAGAGTACTTCTCAGCTCTCTGCCCGGATACGCAGTAACCAATATCAAGATCGACGGAGTTCTCCACGAGTTCTCGACTATTCCCGGAGTTACCGAGGACGTTACTGAGATAGTCCTCAACGTTAAGGGTATCACCGCGAAGCTTCATTGCCAGGGCCCCAAGACCGTATTTATCGACGTTGTGGGCGAGCATGAGGTTACTGCAGGCGATATTAAGCAGGACTCCGATATAGAGATACTCAATCCCGATCATCACATCGCAACCGGTGGCGAGAACGAGAGATACTACATGGAGCTTACGTTCAACTGTGACCGCGGTTACGTATCGCAGGAGCGCAATAAGCAGCTTCACAACGATATGATGGGAATGAATTCCACCATGCCGATCAACACGATCTACACTGATTCTATATACACTCCCGTGTATAAGGTAAAT
>JAZRFU010000143.1:0-9500 GCA_045643865.1 Eubacteriales bacterium | reverse complement strand
ATACGACAGACATTTCGTGTTATCCTGCGAATACCAGTCGCTATGCCCCTGTTGCTCCGCCTTTTGATCGGAGCAAAGAAAATGTCGGCGGCTTACCCCGTCACGTCCCTCATTTAACGGCGGATCGTCCCACGTCACGTCAGAATGATACCACTCTCCTTCAATTTTCACAAGCGTCCATATATGATTGACCGTATCCGAGGCAACGTATCGAGCGTCAATTCCAAGCTCACGCAGTACCGCCATGTACGTCCACGCGTAGCCCTGACAGGTTCCCCGCCCCGAGCGCAAAAAATCGTACATATCGTCATTTTTAAGTGTAATATCGTATTCAAACGTTATGCACAGATAGTCGTGCGCCAACAGTGCGCGCTCAAGCTCTCCAGTTCCTCTTCGGGCAATTTCTGCTATCTCTTTGACGCTGTCAGAGCAATATTTCAGTGCGCGATCCGCCTCGTCACGCTCCATATTATACGACGGCTTGACATACACCACTATTCCGTCCGCTCTGCAAAAATACGACAACGTACTGTCCACAAAAAACAGATACGGATCGTTTTTGGTCGTCGCGGAAAATATTGCGCCAAGCCGATCCTTATGTATTTCATACTCCGAGATATCTATAACGTCACAAAATCCGTAAAATCCCTGCCGAATTACATCAATAACACCTTGTGACCCCATTGTAAGCACTTCTTGCTCCGCGGCGCTCGCCGAAAACGCATGGAATACCACGGCAAGCGAGAGTAACGTTATAATGAAGCTTTTAATTTTTCCAACCACAAATTTATACCCCGTCACGCCGTCACCTCCCATATCTATCTATACATTGTATTATAAGCGCTCCCCGCAAATGTCATCTCCCGTTATCTCTTGACGGCTTTTTCAAAGTGTGATATAATTTATTTGTATTTATTTGTCGGAGGCACACAATGAAAAGGAACAAAAACGGAAAAGCTTCAAATGGCGTGCTTTTGCGTCGGTTTTTACCATATTACAAGCGGCATCTGCCCGCTATGATATTCGATCTGTTCTGCGCAGGGCTGACTACGGTCTGCGAGCTGGTATTACCCATGATCGTGCGCGAGATAACGGGCAGAGCTACTGACGATATTGCGTCGCTCACACCCACACTGATCCTGCATTGCGGAATAATCTACGTACTGCTCCGCATCATCGACACGGTTGCGAACTACTACATGGCGGCAGGCGGACACATTATGGGCTCGAGGATCGAAACGGACATGCGCCGAGATCTGTTCTCACATCTGCAAAAGCTCTCATTTTCATATTACGACAATGCAAAGGTCGGAACGCTTATGTCGCGTATCACCAACGACCTTTTCGACGTCACCGAATTCGCGCACCACTGCCCCGAGGAGTTCTTTATATCGGGAATCAAAATAATCTGCGCGTTCATCATTCTCTGCACTATGAGTATTCCCCTGACGCTGATAATCTTCTCGGTCATTCCCGTAATGATAATCGTGCTGATGTATTTCAGACGCAGAATGAAGAAAAATTTCTCGGAATCAAGAAAGCAGATAGGCGAGCTTAACTCGCAGATCGAGGACAGCTTGTTGGGTATCCGAGTTGTCAAGTCATTCGCAAAGGAAGACCTCGAGCAGAGCAAATTCGACCGCGGAAACGGCGAGTTTTTGCGTTTGAAGAAGGAAAGATATGAGATAATGGGGCAGTTCAGCTCGTCAACCCGACTTTTCGACGGTATAATGTATATTGTTGTGGTGGTCGTGGGCGCACTCTTTATGCTGATGCCGCAAGATAATCCCGCATCAATTACTCCCGCAGATTACGTAGCGTACCTTATGTTCGTGACGACTCTGCTTACCTCTATTCGCCGCATCGTCGAGTTCTCCGAGCAATTCCAGCAGGGCATGAGCGGAATTGAGCGCTTTGCCGAAATAATGGATACAGAACCCGACATAGTTGACCGCGCGGGCGCAGTCAAGCTCCGTGACGTGCGCGGAGATATTGAATTTGAAAACGTTTCCTTCCATTACGAAAGCGAAAACAGAAACGTGCTTACCGAGCTGCATCTGTCCGTCAAGGCGGGCGAGAGCATCGCGCTTGTCGGGCCGTCGGGCGGCGGAAAGACCACGCTTTGCTCGCTCATTCCCCGCTTTTACGACGTATCATCGGGCAGAATACTCATTGACGGCAAGGACATAAAGGACGTAACGCTCCGCTCCCTGCGCGACAATATCGGCGTGGTTCAACAGGACGTTTATCTTTTCTCGGGAAGCGTTAAGGAAAATATCGCTTACGGAAAAACGAATGCCTCCAACGAGGAGATAATCGAGGCGGCGCGTCTTGCAGGCGCTCACGAGTTTATCACCGACCTGCCAAACGGATACGACACGTACGTTGGCGAGCGTGGCGTTAAGCTTTCCGGCGGTCAAAAGCAGCGCATATCCATCGCGCGCCTGTTCCTTAAAAATCCGCCTATTCTCATTCTTGATGAGGCGACCAGCGCGCTTGATAACGAAAGCGAGCGCATTGTTCAGGAATCGCTCGAACGTCTGGCAAAAGGCAGAACGACGTTCACCATCGCTCATCGCCTTACGACCATAAGAAATGCCGACCGAATCCTTGTATTGACCGAAAACGGCATTGAGGAATCGGGCACACACTCCGAGCTTATGGACAAGCAAGGGCTTTACAGTGAGCTTTATAAAATGTACAGTAAGCTATAAAAACACCAAAACGGGCGGATAAAATACGCCCGTTTTAATTTTATTATTTTGAAATCAACTGTTATTCAAGCTTAAGATAGTCACAGTTGAGAAATGCGTGTGCCGTCAGCATAGAGTCCGTAGGAATGTCCTTTTTGCAATCGCACACGGTGCATCTTACGCTTATCGAATCCTCTTTCATTTCTATTTCATAAGAGGAATCCTCTCTGTCACACTCTCCGTCAGGCAACGGCTCGCGCCCCTCGGGATAACAATCACAATATATCTTACCCTCCGCGTCAAGATCGCCCACGATATAAGCGACCACGTCAAGCACCTGCGGATCGCTCAAGCTCTTCTCGTCGCCGTGCATGCTCTTGAAATCAGAAATCCCGTTTTCTTCAAGCATATCCAGCAGCTCAAGCTCTGTTCTCGCAAGCTCTGCCTTTACGTTATTTGACTCACCCACAAAGCCGATATTTATATCGGAATAGGGGCACGGAAGAAGAAATATATCCTTGGAAAAGAACATATTTGAACTTATATTGTACGTGTGGGGCTTGTTGCAAAATATACAGGGCACGCTTGCTCTGACCTGACTGTCATCGCGGCGATGCACTACCTGCATATCACTCTTGCCACACGTGCATTTCAGCTTTACCATATCTCCCGAAAGATTGAACAAGCCGACGATGCTTATAACACCCGCTCCACATTCGGGACAGCGGTATGCTACCGTCGTCTGTTTAGAATCAATTACCATAAAATTTCTCCATTCCGCCACGCATGGCGATACAAACGTTTTTTACATAGTATGCGTCCCATTGATGCATTGATATTCCATAGCGATCAATAAAACGGCAATTCAGGGCTACCTTGTTGGGTAGCCCTGTTGAAGCTCAAATTAAGATGCTGACGTTGTCAACGATATTGTGGGGATACCTGAAAGTGCCTTATCGTTATGAGTGATAAGCTTCTTTGCAAGCTCTGCCTGATACCAGTCGTCAAACTGCTTTGCAACAACACCGTTATAACCGTTTACATACCATGCCTCTTGCTCATAATTCTGGAAGTAAACAACTGCGTAGTATGTGGTCTTATCAATAGTGATCTCTATAATTTCAGAGAGAGTGTTATCGGTGCGCGAGCCCGTGTCAAGCCATTCGTTGAGCTTAGCATACTCTGTCGAGAAATAGTTGTCCGTCGCCTTTTCTGCGCTGCTGTAGCTAAATACCGGCTCCTTTGCCGAGCTATCGGAGTGGTCGTGTCCCTCGTGTATCTTATCGTACTGCTTGCTTGCAAGGTCAACAAACACCTCAATGTTCTTCTCGGTGCTTGCGTTGAAGGTGGTTATAAATGCCTCGAGCTCCGCCTTGTTGTCCGCAAGGAGATAAGCCATATCCTTTGTGAAGGTCTTATCAAGAGAGGATGCCTTTACTACGTAGTAAACAGTTACGGTATATGTCTTCTTGGTGTTGCTGGGAGCGGTGGTGGATTCCTCGCTTGTAGAGGTTTCGGTTGTGGTAGTTGCAGTATTAGTCACTGTTTCAGTTCCTGTTACCTCTATAACCTTAACGTCGCCCTCTTTTGCTGCCTCATTGGGAGCTTCGGACTTGCTCTCGTCACCCTCATAGCCAAACAGCCACTTGCCAAGCTCGTCGTCTGTTTCGTAGTTGATGGTGCTCTTGAGACCCTCAATATCCTCCTCAAGCTGCTCCTCGGGAGAAAGTGTTTCGGTTTCGGTCTGGGTTCCCGTTTCGGTTCCCGTGGTGGTTGTTGCAGTTGTAGTAGTTGCCTCGGTGGTTGCCTCGTACTCCTGAACGAGAGATACAAACTCTGCAGGAGTCTTTGCACCTGCGATCTTATCAGCAGAATCCTTTGCAAGCTTTACTGCCAGATCGTATGCTTCTTCCTTAGCAAAGTTCTTCTCTGCGAGAGATATCTTGTAGGAAAGAACGTCTGCGGAGTAGAAATCACCCTTATTTTCTTCGATATAGGTATAGAGAGGCGAATCGTCTGCGTCAATTGCCGCCTCAAGCTCTGCCTTCTTTGCATCGTTGAAATTAGCTGCAAGATAGATAAGCTCGTAGCAATTGCGAACGTCACTCTCATTTACTCCTCTGCCGTACCAATCAGCAAAGCTTGCGCCCGAGGACTTGAGAGATTCCTTAATGCCCTTTACGGTCTCGTTGATCTCCGCCGTATCCTCGTCGGAAAGCGTAATGCCTGCATTCTTTGCAGCAACCGCGTATGTTACGTACATATCTACCTCTTCAGTTACCTGATCAAGGAAGTAGTCGTACCATGTTCCGTCGTACTCGCCGCAGAAGTAGGTTTCAAGTCCCTTACCGTATGTCTGCGTCTTCAGATCATATCCGAAATTAACACTGAAATATCCAAGATACTGATAGTAGTTGTTGTACCAGTTGAGAAGATAATCGTTATAGAAGAAGCTCATCATTGCCGAGCTTACCTCTACGCTGTCCTGCGCTACCGCAGTTTCTGCGCGAAGGAATACTCCCGTTTCGGTGAGCACATTGAGCACGAGAACTGCAACTATAAGGAGTGCAAATACTGCACAAGCTGCCGCAATGGCTCTGTCACTTCTCTTCTTATTTATTTTTGCCTTTGCCTTTTGTTCGGATCTTTGAGCAATCTTTGCCTGATCCTCCAGTCTCTGCTGACTGTTTCTGTTTCCCTTTCCCATATAGGTTCCGCCTTTTCTTGTATTTTTTACTGTAATTCTTGATTTTTTGCCGTCCAATGCTTACGGCAACTCATAAAACATTCTTTATTATAATATGTCACGATGACTTTTTGTTGAATATATTATGAACAGAGCGAAAATTTTTCAACATTTTCGACATTACACGTTCATTATCATAGGTATTATCATCGGACGGCGCTTGGTTTTGCCGAGAATAAACTTGGCAAGATCGTCGCGCACTCTGCCCTTTATCTGATACCAATCAGAGCGTCTGCCGTTAAGACAAGCGTTGATCGAGTGAAGCGCTATTTCTCTCATTTCCTCCATCAGATCCTCTGAATCTCTGACGTACACAAAGCCCCTTGATACGATGTCGGGTCCCGATATAACGTATCCGCCGTCCGCGCTGACCGTGGCAACGACCACGATAAGTCCGTCCTGTGAGAGCAGTAGTCGGTCGCGAAGCACGATATTTCCAACGTCGCCAACGCCGTATCCGTCAACCAGCACTCGTCCTGACGTAACTGTTCCGTTTATCTTGGCACCGTTTTTATCTATCTCCAGCACATTACCGATATCGGATATGAATATATTTTTCTCCTCCATGCCCATCTGCATAGCCAGATTTTTATTTGCCGCGAGGTGCTTATACTCACCGTGCACGGGCATATAGTATTTGGGCTTTATGAGCGCTTGCAGAAGCTTTATTTCCTCCTGACATGCGTGTCCCGAAACGTGCACCTCAACAGACGCGTCGTGAATTACCTCAACGCCCGATTTGGACAGCTCGTTGATTATTCTGCCAACCAGCTTTTCATTTCCCGGAATAGCGCTTGACGATATAACGACTACGTCGTTAAGTCCCAGCTTGACGTCGCGATGCTCGCCGAACGCCATTCGGTAAAGCGCGCTCATCGGCTCGCCTTGACTGCCCGTAGTCACAAGCGTTATCTGCTCGGGATTGTATTTATTTATCTCGGAAATGTCGATGAGTATGCCCTTGGGCACCTTCATATAGCCCAGCTCGGTCGCCGCGCCGACTATATTGAGCATGCTGCGTCCCGTGATAGCCACCTTTCTCTTGTGGCGCGCCGCGGTGTCGATTATCTGCTGCACGCGGTGAACGTTTGACGAGAACGTCGCGATGACTATTCTCTGCTTTTTATGTGTCGTGAAAATGTATTCGAGCGATGCTCCAACCTTTCTCTCGGACGGAGTGTATCCCACTCTCTCGGCATTGGTGGACTCACACATAAGGAGCAAAACTCCCTCTCTGCCTATCTCGCCAAGTCGGGTTATATCCATTATCTCGCCGTCAATGGGCGTCAGGTCAAGCTTAAAGTCGCCCGAATGGACTATCGTTCCAAGCGGAGTTCTTATCGCCAGCGCGCACGCGTCGGCAATAGAGTGATTGACGTGTATAAATTCCACTGTCATTTTACCAAGCTTGATCGTATCTCCCGCCTTTACGACGTTGAGATTGGGCGTCACCGCCAAGGAGAATTCCTTGAGCTTATTGCGCACAATTCCCACGGTCAGCTTTGTGCCGTAGATTGGGGGATTGATATTGCGAAGCACGTAGGGTATTGCACCTATATGGTCTTCATGTCCGTGCGTAAGCACAATACCGCGCACACGCGAGGCATTCGCCTCAAGGTAGGTAACGTCTGGAATAACAAGGTCAACGCCGGGCATCTCCTCATCGGGAAATGCAATGCCGCAGTCGATAACGATTATATCGTCACCGCACTCCACTGCCGTCATATTCTTGCCTATCTCATTAAGTCCGCCAAGCGGAATTATTCTTACCTTTGCGTTCTCATCGCGCTCAACCGTCATCACGCCTGATGCTCGGCTCGCGGCGGTCTTTTTCCTTGTTGCGTTCTGAATGAACGTGTCCTCCTTGGCCTTTGGAGCGACCGTTTTGCTCTGTCCCGTCTTCTTTTTAGCCGTTGCATGATTGTTTTTCTTTTTCATTGCAGGCAGCGTCTTGACCGTTTTATCGTTTTTTTCGGTCTTTTCTGCCTTTTCTGTCCTTGCATATCTTTCCGCAGACATAGCCACGTCCGCGCCCGATACCGCGCGCGGTCTTTTGGTATAGCCGTTTTTTGCCATAAACAATAATATCCTCTCTTTCGTGTAAAATGCCTCACATTCCGCAAATCGACAAGCCAAAAACGCAACAAACCAAAGCCCCCCTGCACCGTCCGCCTTCGTTCCGCAGACGCATCAGGGACGCAACCGTAAAAACGTGTTTCGCCAAATGCCGAATATAAAGCTGTAAAATGTATAAAATATAAACGAGAACCTCACGCGTTCTCTTTAAGTCCGTTAAAAATTGTGAGAAGCAATCAAAGCTAGTCGCTCCTGCACTGTCATAATTATACAGCAATAACTCCCTTTTGTCAATAGGCAGGCGCTAATTGAGCGGTCAGGAGAAAGCAAGTGCTATCACGGCGATCGCCGCTCCTATAACTCCGCCTCCCGCAAATGCCGCCGCAGAAATTATCCATATATTTATTTGAGCATACCATTTCTTTTTCTTTCCGCCCCTTGCGCCACAGCCCGAGATTATTCTGTCCGCCTCGGCGAGCATATCCATACGCTCGCTTGTCGCGTCGTGTCTGACTACGAAATATGCTTCCTCAAAAAGCGAGCTGTCCGTCGTTTTTACTACTATCATTCTTTTTTGCGCACCCTTTATCACTGCTTCTTCTCCTTTTGCTTTACTTCCAATTTCGTACTATCTTCTATAATATTTGCCACGCAAGCCGTACTGAAAACCATATCGCATACACAATTTATAAAATCCTTACACATAAAATCCCCATCTTCGACAGCAAAATACAGGGTTCGACAAAATGCTCCTTTTTCTATCCTTTTATTTGTAAACAATACATTAATTTCCATTTTTGGTGTTGACAATCCATTTTTTGAGTGCTAAAATATATAAAAAGATGTCGATGCTTGGCAAATACGGGCATAAAAGCGCGCATTTGCGTTCAATTTGGCGATAAGACATTGAAAATAAAGTATAAAAACAAAGGAGATAAAAAACAATGAAATCAACAGGTGTAGTAAGAAAAGTAGATGAGCTTGGACGTATAGTTCTTCCCATCAGCATAAGACAGATAATGGACATCAACGAAAAGGATTCTCTTGAGATATTTACCGATGAGAACAGAATAATTCTCCAGAAATATCAGCCCTCCTGCATATTCTGCAACAATGCCGACGATATAGTTTTCTTCAACGGAAAGCGCGTTTGCGAGGGTTGCCTCAAAAAAATAAAGGAAACGTTCTGATCATCGCTCCACACAATCGAAAGGATACGTTATGAACTCTCAAATGCTTATAAATGCCGTACGAAACGGCTCTATTGATAACACTTTGGTTACTCTGTACGGCTCTGCCAATGTAGAGATAGCAAAGGCAAGGTACATAGCTGCCATTGAAAAATTCACTGCCCTTTTCGGTGCTGACCGCGACGCGCACATATTTACCGTTGCGGGACGCAGTGAGATCTCCGGAAACCACACGGACCACAACCGCGGCTGTGTTGTCGCCGCATCTATCAGCTTGGATATTATCGCCGTTGCCGCGGCAACCGATGATATGACCGTCACCACCGTGAACGAGGGCTTCGGCGAATGCCATGTAAATATTAACGAGTTTGCACAGCCCGACGAGTCCAAGTTCGGAACGAGTGAATCTATAATTGCGGGAATGTGCGCAGGGCTTAAAAACAACGGTCACAGCGCGGGCGGATTCGTGGCATACACCACCTCAAGCGTACTTAAGGGCTCGGGACTTTCCTCCTCTGCCGCGTTCGAGGATATGATAGGTACGATAGAGAGCCATCTTTACAACGGCGGCAAGGTTGACAACGTTGAAATTGCAAAGCTTTCGCAGTACGCCGAGAACGTATTCTTCGGCAAGCCCTGCGGACTTATGGATCAGGTTGCATGTGCCGTTGGCGGTATCGTGGCCATCGACTTTGAGGATACAAAAAATCCCGTGATAACTCCCGTAGAGTTTGACTTCACCGCAAGGGGCTACAATCTTTGCATCGTTGACACGGGCGGAAACCACGCCGACCT
>JAZRFU010000142.1:0-5991 GCA_045643865.1 Eubacteriales bacterium | reverse complement strand
AGATCGTTGGTCTTGCAGACGAAAAGAAGCAGACCACCGTTACCGGAGTTGAGATGTTCCACAAGCTTCTTCCCCAGGCAGAAGCAGGTGACAACATCGGTGCACTTCTCCGTGGCGTAGCTAAGGACGAGATCGAAAGAGGTCAGGTTCTTTGCAAGCCCGGCTCCATCAACCCCCACACCAAGTTCGTAGGTCAGGTTTACGTTCTTACCGAAAAAGAGGGTGGACGTTCTAAGCCCTTCTTCGCTGGTTACAGACCTCAGTTCTACTTCAGAACAACTGACGTTACCGGTGTTATCGAGCTTCCTGCAGGCGTTGAGATGTGCCGTCCCGGTGATAACGTTGACATGACTGTTGAGCTTATTAAGCCCATCGCATGTGAGAAGGGTCTCCGTTTCGCTATCCGTGAGGGTGGTAGAACCGTAGGTTCGGGCGTTGTTTCCGAAATCATCGAATAATCGATAACGAACAATTTATAAATATAGCAATATAATTATAAAAAAGAACACCGCGGTGGCAATGCCGCCGCGGTGTTTAACTCAAATATAACTTTTATATCTTTGTGGGATCGGTGAAATTCCGTACCGGCGGTGAACCAAAGTGTAAGTCCGCGAGCCGTTTTGGCTGACAAGGTGAGATTCCTTGACCGACAGTGTCCGATAAATCGGGAAAGTCTGGATGAGAGAAGATAAAAAGGCGGATTTTTCCGCGCATTTTGATTTTTTGTCTTTTCCCCACAAGAAAGGGGATTTTTTTATGTCTGAAATCACAAGAAGGTCCGACTCATCGTCGGCAAAGGTCTTAAAGCTTTGTATGGCGGCGCTTTTCTGCGCGCTTGCAGTGGCTTCCACGTTTGTAATGCATTTCAAGGTAATGTTCCTCACCTTTGACGCAAAGGACGCGGTCATTGCCATAGCAGGCCTGCTTTTCGGCCCGATTTATTCACTCGTTATCTCCCTTGCCGTATCGCTTATTGAGTTTATCACGATAGGTGACGCGGGATTTTGGGGCTTCCTTATGGATTTTCTGTCAACCGCACTCTTTTCAACCTTGTGCGCGTTGATCTACAAATACAAAAAGAACATAAAGGGCGCAATTATCGGTCTTGCGCTGGCGTCCGTTTCCATGACGGCATTTATGCTTCTGTTCAATCTTTTTATCGTGCCGATTTATACGCCCAATTTCACAACCGCGGCGGTGGCTCAGATGGTGCCCACTCTGTTTTTGCCCTTTAATGTGACCAAGGCGGTGCTTAACTCCGCGCTGGTGCTTATACTTTACAAGCCCATCTCGCGCGCAATGAAAGCGGCAAAGGTCATTCGCTCGTCCGACGTGGGACTTGATGCCGACAAAAAGTCAACAAAAGCGGCAAGTGGCTTCTCCAAGAAGGACGCTGTTATTCTGGCGATCGGCCTTGCGCTCGTGGCGATTTCCGTGCTGGTATTCATTTTCGTGCTCAACGGAGAGTTTATGTTGGTCGACTAAGGCAAAGCAAAAAGATAAAGGGATAATTTTGCGAAAATAATCGCAGGGTGTTGATTTATCCGCAAAAAAAGTGTATAATATAAAGAGGGGCGCTCGCCGCCCCTCAATTAACGAATTTACAAAACAAACCAATTATTTTTAGGAGTTACTATGGCAGAGGCAATACAGCAATTTTTTCTTGAGATCGTAGGCAGAGAATGGTGCGTATTTTTCTGCTCAATGATTCCGATAATCGAGCTTCGCGGAGCAATTCCGATGGGCTGGGCTATGGGCCTCGAATGGTGGCAGTCGTATCTGATCAGTGTGGCAGGAAACATGTTGCCCGTGCCGTTCATTCTGCTGTTTATAAATAAGATCATCAAATGGATGGCGGAATCCAAGATCTCGCTTTTCAACAAGGTAGCGAATTGGCTACTCAAAAAAGCTGAAAAAAACCGCGCAAAAATTGAAAAATACGCCTTTTGGGGAGTTGCGCTCTTCGTGGCAGTTCCGCTTCCCGTAACGGGTGCGTGGACGGGCTCTCTGGTCGCGGCGGTAATAGATATGAAATTCTGGAAGGCGCTTTTGTCGGCGCTTATCGGAGTTATGATAGCGGGTGTTATAATGACCGTCATATTCTACGGCGGAATCGGCGGACTCATCGCGCTTTTCTGATAAAGCATAAATAAATTTGAGAAAAATCCAACAAAGAAAGGGAATTTACATAAATGAAAAAGATATTATTTACATCCGAGTCGGTGACTGAAGGCCACCCCGATAAAATATCCGATAAAATATCCGACGCCATTCTTGACGCCATTCTCGCGCAGGATCCTGCGGCACGAGTTGCTTGCGAAACGTTCTGCACTACGGGACTTGTAAGCGTTATGGGTGAGATCACTACAAGCGCGTACGTTGACATTCAGACCATCGTAAGAGAAACCGTTCGCGAGATCGGATACACAAGAGCAAAATTCGGCTTTGACTGTGACAGCTGCGCGGTCATAAGCTCAATACACGAGCAATCGCCCGACATCGCAATGGGTGTAGATAAGTCCTACGAGGCAAAAGAGGGAACCGATAACGACGGTCTTGATACCGGAGCCGGCGACCAGGGTCTTATGTTCGGCTACGCGTGCAACGAAACCCCTGAGCTTATGCCTCTGCCCATTTCTCTGGCACACAAGCTTGCCCGTCAGCTCACCAAGGTGAGAAAGGACGGCACGCTTGACTATCTCCGTCCCGACGGAAAAACGCAGGTTACTGTTGAATATCACGACGACGTGCCCGTAAGAGTTGACACGGTAGTCGTTTCGTCGCAGCACAGCGACAGCGTTTCGCTTGAACAGATCAGAGAGGACGTTATAAAATACGTTATCAATCCTATCGTTCCCGCCGAGCTGCTTGACAGTGACACCAAGATATACGTTAACCCCACGGGAAGATTCGTTATCGGTGGACCTGCGGGAGATACGGGACTTACGGGAAGAAAGATAATCGTTGACACGTACGGCGGATACGCGCGTCACGGCGGCGGTGCTTTCTCGGGTAAGGATCCGACGAAGGTTGACAGAAGCGCTTGCTATGCGGCAAGATATATCGCGAAGAACGTCGTTAAGGCAGGTCTTGCCGACAAGTGCGAGGTTCAGCTTGCTTACGCTATCGGCGTTGCGCGTCCCGTATCGGTAATGATCGACACGTTCGGCACGGCGAAGGTTGACGAGGCAAAGATCAGCGAGGCAGTTCTCTCGCTTGTAGATCTCCGTCCCGCCGCTATAATCCGTGATTTTGATCTCCGCCGTCCCATCTACTGTGACCTTGCGGCATACGGACATATGGGCAGAGAGGACGTCGATGCTCCTTGGGAAAGATGCGACCTTGCGGACAAGCTTGCCGCGCTTCTTGGATAATTAAGCAATATAATTGAATTGCCGCCAAAGCAATCACCAAACGGCTTGGGAGGGCATGAGCTTGCGCCACTTCGGCATTGCTCTGCTCTTGATCCTTCAAATTTTGGTTTTTGCTTTGGCGGTTTTTGAATTTCAGAGCATTACTTGGGCAATTCAAATGTTGTTTTTTTGTTTGGTGGTGTGGGTTGTCGCTGTGGAAAACAGGGGGTAACTCGCCGCTCTTTTGCGACTCGCAAGGGCGCAGGACAATTTACAATTTTTACACTTATAATTTAAGGAAAGGAGGTCATAAAATGAGCGACAACTACAAAAACTTTTTTGGTGACGACGTTCCCAATGAGGAAACGGGTCTCATCAAGCTGTCCGGCTGTGTTGAGCACATAATTTATGCTAACGAGGAAAACGGTTATACCGTGTGCGATTTTGGCACAGACGACGATGACCTTCTGACCATCACGGGAATTATGCCGTACGTAAGCGAGGGAGATTCGCTTATAATTTACGGTGAGTGGCGACATAATGCCAAGTACGGACGGCAGTTTTCCGTAACCGAATACGAAAGATATATGCCTGCGGACGCAAGCGCAATATTGCGCTATTTGTCGTCGGGCGCGATAAAGGGAATAGGAAAAAAGACAGCCGTAAAAATTGTCGAGGAGTTTGGCGACAACACGCTTGACGTGCTTGAAAACCACCCCGATTGGCTGTCCGACATTCCCGGCATAAGCTTGAAAAAGGCAAAGCAGATAACCGAGGATTTCAAGGCAAAAGCGGGAATTCGCTCCGCCATGATGTTCTTCCGCGACTTTTTCGGCGCGGCGATCACCGTGAGAATATATAAGCGGTGGGGCTCGGCGTGTATTGACGTTGCCAAGGCAAATCCGTACCGACTTTGCGACGAAATCGAGGGAATCGGCTTTGAGCGCGCAGATTCTATGGCTCAAAAGCTTGGACTTGCCGCAGATTCACCCGCGCGACTTATGAGCGGTATCGCTCACGTTCTTCGCTACAACGCCGCGCAAAACGGACATGTTTGTCTGCCTCGTGAAAAGCTTGTCGCGGCTGCAAGCTCGCTTTTGGGCGCAAGCGGCGAGGACATAAATATGGCGATAGACGAAATGATCGGCTCGCGCCGTCTTAAATATTCGTTTTTCGACGATGTGACCTACCTTTACGACGCGTACGCATACGATTGCGAAAGCTATATAGCGCAAAAGCTTGATCTGCTTGACAAGGTTTGCGCGTCGGTGTCGCTCGCTGATGCAAACGTGTTTATTGAGAATGAGGAGCGCAAGAACGGATTTTCCTATGCGCTCATGCAGAAAAAGGCGATAATCAGCGCGCTTGAGTGCGGAGTTATGCTGCTCACGGGCGGTCCCGGTACAGGAAAGACCACGATAGTCAAGGCGTTGCTTGATATTTTTAACAGTATGGATATGCACGTCGCGCTTGCCGCTCCCACGGGGCGCGCCGCAAAGCGACTCAGCGAGGCGACCTCTTACGAGGCAAAGACCATACACCGTCTGCTTGAATTTGAATATTCGACCGAGGGCGGTGAGCGGGCGGGCTTCCGTCGCGGTGAAAACGATCTGCTCGACGAGAACGTAATAATCATAGACGAGTCGTCAATGATAGATAATTTCCTTATGGCAAGCTTGTTAAAGGCAATAAAGCCGGGCGCGCGACTTATTCTGATCGGCGACTCGGATCAGCTCCCCAGTATAGGCGCGGGCAACGTGCTTCGCGATCTTCTGGATTGCGGACGGTTTGCATCTATTCGCCTGAACGAGATCTTCCGTCAGGCAGAAAAGTCGCTTATCATCACCAACGCGCACAGAATAAACGGCGGCGAGCTGCCCATTCTCACGGCAAAGGACAACGACTTTTTCTTTCTGCCAAGGCAGACCGACCAAGAGATCGCGGCAACGGTCACCGAGCTTTGCAAAACGCGACTGCCCCGAACCTACGGAGTCGAGGCGACGAGCGGTATTCAGGTAATATCTCCGTCGCGAAAGGGAGATGCGGGAACGGAAAACCTCAACGTAATGCTGCAAAACGCGCTCAATCCGCCATCTCCCAATAAAAAGGAGCACAAGCACAAGGAGCGCATCTTCCGCGAGGGAGATAAGGTGATGCAGATCAAAAACAATTACGAGCTTGAATGGTATCGCGAGGACGATAGCGAGGGCTCGGGAATATTCAACGGCGACATTGGCACGGTAGTCAGTATCAATTTTGCCAATCAGACAATGAAGATATGCTTCGAGGACAGATACGTCAATTACGAATTTTCCTCGCTTGACGAGCTTGACCACGCATATGCGGTGACTGTGCATAAAAGTCAGGGAAGTGAATATCCCTTTGTCATTATGCCGCTTTATAACGCGCCCATAATGTTACTTACAAGGAATCTGCTTTACACCGCAGTAACGCGCGCAAAAACCATGGTGATTTTAGTGGGTCGCGCAGAGGTGGTGCAAACCATGGTAAAGAATAGCCATACAAGCGAAAGATTCACCTGCCTCAAGCAACGACTTCTGACAAATTGAGAGTAACAAATTGGGATTTATAGAGATGTTACGGGCGAACACAGTTCGCCCCTACGGTTGAAAGATAA
>JAZRFU010000141.1:0-3201 GCA_045643865.1 Eubacteriales bacterium | reverse complement strand
CAGGCAGACAAGTTCGTGCGCAACTTTACGCTTGGCTACGCTACCGAGCTCGGTCAGGGCGGTGTTAACGTTTCGGGCGGTCAGAAGCAGAGATTGTGTATTGCTCGCGCGCTTTTGAAAAATCCTCGAATAATCATTCTTGATGACTCGACGAGCGCAGTCGATACCGCCACCGAGGCACAGATACGCCGCGCCTTCCGCGAGGAGCTTGCGCACTCCACCAAAATAATCATCGCGCAGAGAATTTCCTCGGTGCGCGATGCGGATATGATAATCGTTATGGACGACGGTAAGATAACCGGCGTCGGCACTCACGACCATCTTATGCAATCAAACACGGAATATCAGGAGATATTCAATTCCCAGATCTCCGGAAAGGAGGGCAACTGATATGGCACGCAATCTTGAACAGCTCCAAAAGCAGTACAGCTCCTCCGCGTCCTCGAGCAAGGGCGGATTCGGACACGGTCCTCGCGGCAGAGGCCCTCACGGTCCGGGCGGCAAGCCCAAGAACACGGGCAAGACGGTTTCCCGTCTGCTCGGTTATATCGGCAAGTACAAATTTTTGATGCTTGTCGTGTTCCTCTTTATGATCCTCAACACCTGCGCTTCCCTTTTCGGCGGCTATATGACGCGTCCTATTATAAATCACCTGACGGAATTTGTGGGAGCAGAGGTATCCGCAGAAGCCACAAGCGGCATTATGTACCAGCTCGCCGACGGCGCTATTGAGTCGTTCCGAAGCGGAGCGGAATCATTCCTGTCATCAATTATCGGATCGGGCTACGACGCGCGCACCGCAGACATTCTTATATACATCTCCGCCGCGCTCTTAATATTGGCTTGCGTATATCTGTTCACTATCCTCACCACATATATGCAAGCGCGCATAATGCTTTCGATCTCGCAAAACGCTATTGAAAAAATACGCGTGGATCTCTTCCGCAGTATGCAAAAGCTGCCTGTTCGATATTTCGACACGCACCCTACGGGCGAGATAATGTCGCGCTTTACCAACGACGTCGATAACATCGACATTATGCTCAATAACTCGCTTACAAGCATCGTTTCGGGCTTTGTTTCTCTCATTGGAACACTTGTCTTTATGATAACCACAAACATCTGGCTGACACTCATCACCATCGTATTCTGCCCCATATTCCTCTTTGGCGGCGCGGCGATCGCAAAGGCGTCCAGAAAATACTATTCGGGACAGCAGGCGGCGCTCGGTGCGGCTAACGGATATATCGAGGAAACCGTTACGGGACAAAAGGTCATCAAGGTGTTCAACCACGAGGAAATTTGCGCCGATGAGTTCCAGACGCTCAACGAGGATCTGCGCGACAAGCAGATGAAGGCGCAGTTCTACGGCGGTATAATGGGCCCCGTTATGCACAACACAAGTATGATAAGCTACGCGGTGACTATCGGCGTGGGCGGACTTCTTATGTGTCAGGGCAAGCTTGACCCCGGTGCGCTCTCGATATTCGCGGGCTACTCCAAGCAGTTCAGCATGCCCATAAACAACCTCTCCCAGCAGACCGCCACCATATTCTCTGCCCTTGCGGGCGCGGAGCGCGTGTTTGCGATAATGGACGAAGCTCCCGAGCTTGCGGATGCGCCCGACGCACTCTCCCCCGAGCATATTAAGGGCGACGTGGTATTTGAGAACGTCACGTTCGGCTACAATCCCGACAAGGTCATTCTCAAAAATCTCACGCTTTACGCGCACCCCGGTCAGAAGATAGCTTTCGTCGGCTCGACGGGCGCGGGCAAGACCACCGTCACCAATCTGCTCAGCCGTTTCTACGACATTGAGTCGGGTACTATCACAGTTGACGGTATAAATATCAAGGACATCAAGCGCGACACCCTGCGCTCCAATATCGCAATGGTGCTTCAGGACACGCATCTGTTCACGGGTACTGTGCGTGAAAATATCAGATACGGTCGTCCCGATGCCACCGACGACGAGATAGTCGAGGCGGCAAAGCTTGCCAGCGCGCACAGCTTTATTATGCGACTTGAAAACGGCTACGACACGCAGCTTGACGGCGACGGCGCAAACCTCTCGCAAGGTCAGCGTCAGCTGCTCAATATCGCAAGAGCGGCTCTTTCCAAGGCGCCTATTCTGGTGCTTGACGAGGCGACAAGCTCGGTCGATACACGCACGGAGCGACATATCGAGCGCGGAATGGATCGCCTTATGGCAACGCGTACCACCTTCGTTATCGCGCACCGACTTTCCACCGTTCGCAACTCAAACGCTATAATGGTTCTTGAGGCAGGCGAGATAATCGAGCGCGGCACTCACGAGCAGCTGCTCGAAATGAAGGGCAGATATTACGAGCTTTATACCGGCAAAAAAGAATTAGACTGATAAACAAACAAAGAAGAAGCGGATTTTCCTCGGAAAATCCGCTTTGTTCTTTGTATTTTTTGTTATCTTACTCTCTCTCCAAGGGGAGTGTCTTTGTCAAGGAATACGACTCTTACGGTCTCCTCGCCCGATGCGAGAATCATTCCGTTGGATTCTATTCCACAAAGCGTTGCGGGCTTGAGATTTGCGACCACGATTATCTTCTTGCCGATCAGCTGATCCGGCTCGTACCATTTTGCAATTCCCGAAACCACCTGTCTTTGCTCGTATCCGAGGTCGAGCTTGAGCTTGAGCAGCTTCTTTGCCTTGGGCACCTTTTCACATTCAAGTATCTTTGCGGTGCGAAGCTCAACGCCCATAAAGTCCTCAATGCCGATAAGCGCACAGCCCTCGGGCTTTTCGGGTATCTCCGCTGCCTTTGCAGCCGCCTCTGCCGCCGCTCTCTTTGCCGCCATCTCGGCTTCAAGCTCTGCAAGCAGCTTTTGCTCGTCAATTCTCGCGAACATTACGCGCGAATCGCCGACAACACTTCCCGCCGTCATTCCGCAGAACTTATCTGCCGTGCCGATAGTGTCATAACCCGTCTTGTCCGTTCCCAGCGTCGCAAGTATCTCCTCTGCCGTTGCGGGGATAAAGGGAGCAAGCATTACCGCACCCCAACGGATCGCCTCAAGCAGATTGTAAAGCACGGTGCCAAGACGCTCTCTCTGACCTTCGTCCTTTGCAAGCGTCCAGGGCGTTGTTTCATCGATATATTTATTGGCTCTGGACAGCATCTCAAACACACAGTCAAGCGCGTCTGCGATACGGAACTCGTCCAT
>JAZRFU010000140.1:0-12955 GCA_045643865.1 Eubacteriales bacterium | reverse complement strand
ATAATAGATGATAGCCCCAAATCCCGTGGTGAATCCGTTTATAGTTTCAATAAGTCCCCATATCCAAAACACAAGACTTGCAGGAGGGAAAAATAACATTAATAATCCAGCCATTATTGCCCAAATCAATTGGATGTCAATATAAAATAGCGGAAAGAAAAATAAAACACAGCTGATTAGCAAGTATAAAACATAACCGCCAATTCCGAGAGTGACGAAAAGATAATTTTTCAACCTATTCATATCGATCTCCTACAGTAAAGATTATAATGTGATTATTATATCATGAACATTTTGTTTTGTCAACATTTGATTCCGTATGTGCCCGTTAGGGGATCCTTGAAGATGCCGATTGGGGGCGTTAGAAACGTGAACACGACGAAGAGCAGGGCAATGACGCAAAGCATCGTAATTGCGGCTTTGGGGGATTTGAAATTGAGCTTATCTGCATTGAACAGTCGTGTCTCGTAGATATAGGAAGCCGCCGCCGCGATGAAGAAGATCGCAATATTGATCCAATCGGGCGAGCGACCGATCACTCCGTTATAGGTGTAAAAAATTATCGGGATCAAAGAGAGCCCGAGCAATATTCCGCGCAGCTTGACGGGCCAGAAATTTTCACGGTCGCGAAAGAAAAAGCTCTGCACGATAGCAAATATAAACATAGGCCAAAATAGCAGCTTCATATGCTCCCAAGTCGATTCGTTAACGCCCGAAAATGGCGCGATCCACGCTGCTTCGCCAAGCCAATCGTATAAAAAATGCAGCAGTGTGCCGCCCAGCGCCGTTACGGCGAATCCCATAAGCTGCCAAAGTCCAACAGATCGTTTCATCGTCCACCTCGAAATTTTCATTTAAGATATTGTATGTCAAAATAGGCGCCGATATACTAAAAACAAGTGACCAATCACACGCAATCTGTCAATAAATGGGTTTTATTTATAGAGTTCATTTATACAACAATGACGGGAATTTGTTTTGATATCAAGCCCGACTTGACAACGGCGGCGAGGTGTGATATAATTCTATATGCACACGGTGCTTGAACATTTTGTAAGAGGTGAATACCTATGAAAAAAATTCAGAACGTAATTGGAATAGACGTTGGCGGAAGCACGACTAAGATAGTTGGCTTCAAGAAAAGCTGCGAGGGAGAGCGTCAGCTCATCTCGCCATTTTTGGTGCGCGCGACCGATCCCATTACGTCGATATACGGAGCTTTCGGTAAATTTACCGCGCAAAACGGTCTTGCTCTGGGCGATATAGACAAGGTCATGATTACGGGCGTGGGGGCTACGCATATGCAACAGCCCATATATTCACTTGATTGCCGTACTGTGCCTGAATTTTCGGCAGTCGGACTTGGCGGCTTGTATCTTTCGGGACTTGACGAGGCAATAATCGTGAGCTTGGGCACGGGCACTGCGCTTATCCACGCGAAAAAAGAGGAAAACGGCAAAACGACCATAAATTATCTCGGCGGTACGGGCGTTGGCGGAGGAACTCTGCTCGGTCTTACGCGCAAGATGACGGGAATAGATACGATAGAGCACATCGAGGAGATATGCGAGGAGGGAAATCTCGACAACATCGACTTGCGCGTCAAGGATATATCCAAAAACGCAAAATACACGGGTGTCAACGAGGACTTGACGGCGGCGAACTTCGGTAAGCTGTCCGATATGGCGACGAGCGGCGATATTGCGCTGGGTGTTGCGAATATGGTTGCGGAGACGGTAGCTATGATGGCGGTATTTGCCGCACGCGGACACAATCTGCGCGACGTTGTACTTATCGGCAATCTGACTACGATAAAGCCCGTCAGGGAAGTGTTTACGAATCTCAATTCGTTTGGGATAAACTTCATAATTCCCGAAAACGCAAGCTTTGGCACGGTCATCGGCGCGGCGCTATATGACGAGCTTGAAGCATGATAAATGAATTAAAAAGTGCCCTTGCCTTATCGGCAAGGGCACTTCTGCATAAGATCAAGATAATATAAAAAAGCACGCTTACGCGTGATGAGATACAGCCCCAAAGGGGCTGATAATATCCACGACTGCGTCGTGATGATATACCGATCCTGCGGATCGGATAAAAAAAGCACGCTTACGCGTGCTTTTTTGCGAAGAACCGCACAAACGGTGCGTAAGTGCAGGTAAAAACGCAAAAAAGGTGCGTAATACGGTTCACAAGGACAAATCAAAATAAAGCTTTATTATTGTTAACATACTTTATGATGTTTTTTAGGCCATCATCAAATGATAAAAACGTTTGGTTTTGGGTTTTCAATTCCGCAACATAGTAGAAAGTCGAATCCATATAGATCCACGTTGAGCATTTTACAGTAATTCTATCGCCCTCGCATATCTCTTCTTTTGCAAGAGCTTCGCTAAGAACCTTGCAGTTATCGCCCACTAATTCCAATCTGATTTCTTCACTATTCGCTTCGGAAGAATTAAAAGCTGATTTGTTCTCAACGGAAACATACAGATAAATTCTGTCGCCAGCTTCTTTATATGAGCAAAATGTTGCCTCAATATCATGATAATTAGCTTCATTGCCAAGATGTTCTCGCATAATTCCATTATAGCCGCTACAAGCGGTCAGAGTTAATAAAAGGATAATTGTAAGTCCAAGTAATAACAACTTTTTCATTTTGCATTCTCCTTTGCGGTTTTGCACGATGCAATCAATATAACTCTCAAAGAAGTACATTTTGAAGATAGTGTTTTGAAGGTCTGCTCATCGATATATTTTGTACGATAAAGCAATTCAAGCCAATATCCCGTTTCACTTGCTTCCTTGAGCGCGATTTCAAATTTCGATATAAAATCCTTTGTGCCTTGTGCGTATTGTGCTTCGTGAATATTTGCACCGATTGAGGTGCCGCTTCTGCCGATTTGGCTAGCGATGATAGTTTCGTGATTGGATTTTAGATGTTTAACAAGATTGATAATATCAACCGAAAAATCCATTGAAAGTTCGACGAGCTTGTTTTCTTTCATAGTCGCACCTCCTTTTCCATTATTATATCATGAAATCGTTAGCATGTCAATGATGCATCGCCTGCGGCGATATGATGCATTTGCTTCGCAAATATGATGTTGCTCCCTTCGGTCGCAATGATGCGATGTTTGCCATAAAATGTGGCGAAGCCACACATCATTAGGCGAAGCCGGCATCATTGGCAAAGCCAACATCATTTGCCGAAGGCAAACATCATTCAAAAAACGCACCTTTGTCGGTAGACAAAAGTGCGTTTTTTGTTGGTGGGGGATGGTGGATTCGGACCACCGAAGTCAGTGACAACAGATTTACAGTCTGCCCCCTTTGGCCGCTCGGGAAATCCCCCATAATGGAGCTGGTGAACGGAGTCGAACCATCAACCTGCTGATTACAAATCAGCTGCTCTGCCATTGAGCCACACCAGCATTGTTCTATTACCCCGCCGTCAGCGGAACATTGATATTATACCACAACAGATTATCTTTGTCAACACCTTTTTTGAAAAAAATTTGACTTTTTTTGATGATGTATTTTTTAGCTTTTAAATACTTGAAAAACCTTGATTTTTTTGCGAATTTGTGATATTATACTCTAAAAGGTGGTGTTTAAATGAAAAACGTTTTATTGATCGGTGATTCAATCAGAATGGGATATGATAAATCGGTAAAAAGATCCCTCGATGGAATTGCAAACGTGTATTTTCCCGAGGAGAACTGTCGCTTTGCATCCTACGTGCTACGATATTTACACGAATATGCCGGACCGCTTGGATGCGAGAGAGTCGACGTTCTGCATTGGAATGCGGGACTTTGGGATTGCTTGCGTCTTTTCGAGGAGGATCCGCACACGCCCAAGGATGTTTACGCCTATTATATTGAGCGCATCTGCTTGCGCATCAAGAAAATATTTCCTGATGCCAAGGTGATCTTCGCTACCTCTACAAAGGTAAACAGTGAGAGAACGACCAAGGATTTTATGCGCTACAATGATGAGATAGCAGAATATAACAGTATTGCGGTTGAGATAGTAAGAAAATACGGATTTGAGGTCAATGATCTATATGCACTGTCCGACACGCTTCCCGACAGTTGGCACTCCGACTGGGTTCATTACTATACCCCTGAAGCAACCAAGGCGTTTACCGATCAAGTGCTTGCTCATTTGGCGGCAGCGCTCGAGTTGAGTGAGATCCCTGCGTATCAAGAGGATCTTTACACCAGCGCTCCCATAGGCACATAAGTGTATTCAGCGCGGCACATTCGGCGCGCAAGCAATAAATCAATTAAAGAAATGGAAACAAAGAAAATGTCACAGGCAAGATGGATATGGTATAACGGAGATTTCGAGATATACCACAGTGTACAGCTTCATTCAAGACGTGAGGAATTCGGACACAGCACGCTTAATTTCTGGTCGCTTTCCGCGCCGTACCCGAACGTAAGATTTTATAAGTCGTACGTATCTGACGAGGAGGAAACGGTACGCTTTGTAAGTCCGCACAAGGCGGAGATAAATGTTGATAATAAGAGATACCCCGCAAACTGCGACGTGCGTATCCCTGCGGGCAAGCACGACGTTATGGTTATTGTTATCGCCAAGGAGGGACTGCCTTGTCTGTACGTCAATTCCAAGTATCTGGTGACGGACGGCACATGGGTTGCAGATCACGTGGCGGGAGATAAAATACCTGTTGGTGACACCCCCGCATATACAAGACCCGACGACGATCCCACCAAATTCGCATTCTCGTATGAGCGCAAGGAGCCGGTTAAATGCACCGTGACAGAGCAGGGCTTCCTTTACGATTTCGGCAGAGAGATGTTCGGAATTTTGCATATTGAGGGCGCGCTTGAGAATGAGCCGATGCACGTGTCATACGGCGAGTCCGCGGAGGAGGCGTGCGATTTTGAATACACGCTGATACACGAGGACGTTGCGGGCAAGAGCGAATATACACTTGTTCCGCGCGCATTCCGATATATATGCCTTGGAACCAAGCAGATCGCCAAGCCGACCGTTTGGGCGGAATATGAGTATCTGCCGCTTGAATACCGTGCCGATTTTGCTTGCAACCGCAAGAGCGTAAAGAAGATATGGGATATATGCGCATACACCTTGCATCTCAACTCGCGTGAGTTTTTCCTTGACGGAATCAAGCGTGACCGTTGGTGCTGGTCGGGCGACGCATATCAGTCCTATATGGCTAACAACTATCTGTTTTTTGATCCCGACCTGACCCGACGCACTATAATTGCGCTTCTTGGCAAGCCGCCCTATGAGCAGCATATCAATACAATTGCGGATTATTCGATGTACCTCATTATCGCGGCGAACGAGTATTATTTCAACACGGGCGACAAGCAGTTTATCGAGATATACTATCCACGTCTGCTTGGACTTTATAACTTTATCCAGACGCGTCTCAATGAGAGCGGATACGTGGATAAGATAGGCGAGGATGACTGGATATTCATCGACTGGTCGGATATAGACAAGGGCGGAGCGCTCTGCGCCGAGCAGATATTGCTTTGGCAGTGCCGCAACGCGATGGCAAGCTTGTCCGAGGTGTGCGGACTTGACGGCGAGGGCTATCGCCGCGATGCCGAAAAGCTCAAGCGCAACATTATGCGCGACTATTGGAGAGAGGACAGAGGCGGATTTGTTGACTGCTACACTACAGGCAAGGAAAACATCACCCGTCACGCCAACATATTCGCGATAATGTACGACTTCGTATCGCAAAAGCGCGCGAGAAAAATAGTTCACTCGGTGCTTGAAAACGACGATATAACACAGATAACCACGCCTTATTTTGAATTCTTCGAGCTTTGCGCGCTCTGTAAAATGGGCAAGCTCGGCGCGGCGCAGAAGAAGATAGAATCCTATTGGGGCGGAATGGTGGCGCTTGGTGCTACGTCCATCTGGGAGGAGTACATTCCCGAAAAGGTGGGCGCGGAGCATTACGAAATGTACGGCATGAAGTATGGCTGCTCGCTTTGTCACGCATGGGGGGGCGGACCGATATATCTGCTCGGACGCTATTGCCTCGGTGTTTATCCCACCTCGGTCGGATATAAGACCTATGCGGTCGAGCCCAACAGAGGAGCGTATAAGAGCATTGACGGCAGAGCGCCTCTCCCCGATGGCGATGAGGTAAGAGTCAAGATGGACTCGCACTCCTGCACCGTTACCACGACACGCAAGGGCGGAGTTCTCAAGCTCAAGGGCAAAGAATATCCTCTCACGGCAGGACATCCCCTTACGGTTGAATTCTGATAAAATAAAATCACGGAATCCTTGGATTCCGTGATTTTTTATTTCCCATTTATTCATTTACAAACAGCATATAAATATCGTTTTTGGGTACTCCGCGATCCTTGGCGACCGCCTTGATCGCGTCCTTTTTGCTCATTCCCGATGACATATAGTGCTCCACGTGCTGCTCGACCGAAAGGGAACACAGATCGACCGTATCGGACGGCTTTTCCTCATTAGAGCCCTCGACCACAAGCACGTATTCGCCGCGCGGATCGTTTTCTTCGTAGTATGTAACCGCGCCGTCGAGATCAACTCTCATAACGTCCTCGTTGAGCTTGGTCAGCTCACGGCAAAGGGAAATTCTGCGGCTTCCGCCAAACGACTCGCACATATCGGCAAGCGTGGCGCGCAGCTTGTGCGGCGCCTCGTGGAATATCATAGTGCGATCCTCGTAGCGCAAGCGGTCAAGGCGCTCGCGGCGCTCCTTTTTATCTGCGGACAAAAAGCCCTCAAAGCAGAATCGAGCTGTAGTAAGTCCCGACAGCGTCAGCGCGAGTATCGCGGCGCATGCACCGGGTATGCTTGTTACGGTGATACCTCTCTCGGCACACATTGCCACAATATCCTCGCCCGGATCACTGATGGCGGGCGTGCCCGCGTCGGTTATAAGCGCGCAGGATTCGCCGTCAAGCAGACGCTTGCATATAAGCTCTCCGTGGGAGCGCTTGTTGTGCTCAAAGTAGGACACCATATTCTTTTGTATTCCGAGATATGAGAGCAATCTCATCGAGTTTCGCGTGTCCTCGGCGGCGATAAAGTCCACCTCGGAGAGCACCTTTACGGCTCTTGACGATATATCCGCAAGATTGCCGACGGGAGTTGCCACAAGATAGAGAACACCGCCCATAACCTTATTCTTGTCGGGGGATATTGACACACCGAAGTCCGAGTAATTTTCGGAAATATTCATTTTATTATTGCCTTTCTTTACTGATTTGGTAACGGCATCGCGGCTTTCATCATAAGATTTTAAGGAATAAATCTTTGGAGGATGCCATGGCTATAAAGATATATATCGATCAGGGACACAATCCGCAAAACCCAAACGCAGGCGCGGAGGGGCAGGGACTGCGCGAGCAGGACGTGACGTACCGTGTCGGGCAGGAGCTCGCCGCGCTTTTGCGACGAAGCGGAAACTACGAGGTGCGGCTTTCTCGCCCAAATACGTCAACCCAGCTGGGTAGCTCCAACACAACGAGCTTGCGCGCACGCACCGATGCCGCAAACGCGTGGGGAGCGGACTATTTTATCAGCATCCACACCAACGCGTCGAGTAATGCAAGCGCCACAGGTACAGAGGCGTACGCGTATGCGCAGGGAACACCTGCGTTCCGACTTGGCGAGGATGTTCTTGATGGAATCTCCTCGGCGACGGGGCTTCGCAATCGAGGTATGAAGACGCGTCCCGGTCTTTACGTGCTCAAAAAGACGGCTATACCCGCCATACTTGTCGAGCTTGGATTTATTACAAATCCTCGCGATGCGGCTATTATGAGAGATCAGCCAGAGCTTTTCGCGCGTGGAATTTATAACGGTATAGTTGAATTTACAGGTGTGTCCTGAGCTTATTGCTCAAGCATTTTAATGAGTCCGTCCTCGTCTATGACGGTGACGCCGAGCGCGCGCGCTTTGGTCAGCTTACTGCCTGCCGCGTCACCTGCTACGACGTAGCTTGTCTTTGCGGAAACCGATCCCGCGACCTTGCCGCCCATCGCCTTTATCTTCTCGGACGCCTCGTCACGAGTCATTGTGGGCAGAGTGCCTGTCAGCACGAAGGTAAGGCCTGCAAATTTGTCCGACGTGGGGGCTTTGACTGCTTCGGTGAGCACGCCCGCCTCAATAAGACGGTTACATATTGCTATATTTTGCGGGTGCGAGAAATAATCAACGACACAACGCGCCGTTATTGCGCCAAAGTCGGAAATTGTGATGAGATCCTCCTCGGAGGCGCTCATACACGCTTCAAGCGTCTTGTATTTTGCGGCGAGAGCCGTTGCGGCGACCTCTCCGACGTTGGAGATGCCGAGCGCGCACAAAAGCCGTTCAAGCCCTGCGGATTTTGATTTTTCAATTGCGTCCGTGAGATTTTTTGCCGATTTTTCGCCCATTCGATCAAGCTCCTTTACGTCCTCGGCTTTGAGTGTGTAAAGATCGGCACAGTCGTGGATAAGTCCGTTATCTATAAGCAGCTCTATGATCTGCGGACCGAGTCCGTCGATATTCATAGCATCCTTGGAGGCAAAATGCTCGATGCCGCGCGCAAGCTGTGCGGGGCAGGAGGAGTTTGTGCAGCGCGCCGCTGCATTTTCGCTGGGATCATAGAAAATTGGCTCGTTACACGACGGGCAACGCTCGGGCATAAAGAACTCACGCTCGTTGCCGTTGCGCTTATCCGCGTGTGCGCAGATGACCTCGGGAATTATATCGCCCGCCTTGCGCACGGTGACGGTATCACCTATCATAATGCCGCGCTGACGGATAAAATCAAGATTGTGCAGGGTAGCACGGCTGACTGTTGTTCCCGCAAGACCTACGGGCGCGAGTATCGCCGTGGGAGTAAGCACTCCCGTGCGACCTACGTTTATTGTTATATCCTGGAGCACAGTCTGCTTTTCTTCGGGTGGGAATTTATACGCGACTGCCCATTTAGGCGTGCTTGTACCCTCGCCGATTATCTCACGGTCGGACAGCTTGTCCGCCTTGATGACCACGCCGTCTATGTCGTAGGGCAGAGTGGGGCGCAGAGCGCCGATCTTGTTTATATGAGCAATCACGTCGGCGGCATTGTCTGCCTGCGCTCTCATTCCAACCACCGAAAAACCAAGCTCGGACAAGCGCTCAAGCGTTTCGGTGTGGCTCTCGGGCGCGTGACCGTCCGCGTAAAGATCGCCGCCCTGAAAGTTAAATACGAATATATCAAGTCCGCGCGATGCCGTCACGGAGGGATCGAGCTGGCGGAGCGAGCCCGCCGCCGCGTTTCTGGGGTTAGCCATAAGCGCCTTGCCCTCGTCCTCTCGCTTTTTATTGATGCGCTCAAATACGGAGCGTGGCATATATACCTCGCCGCGCACCGTAAGGTCAAGCGGCTCGGGAAGCGTCATAGGAATGGAAAATACGGTTTTGAGGTTTTGAGTTACGTCCTCACCGACCACCCCGTCACCTCTTGTCGCGCCCTGAACGAAAACGCCCTTTTCGTAGCGCAGAGAAACGGAAAGACCGTCTATCTTCGGCTCAATGGAATACAAGGCGTGGGGAACCACCTTTTCGGTGTCACTGATAAACTCGGTAAGCTCGTCAAATGAAAAGACGTCGGCAAGCGAGTCCATACGCGCGTTATGAGCCACCTTGCCGAATTTGTCAAGCGCCTTGCCGCCCACGCGTTGGGTGGGGGATTCGGGATCAAAAAGCTCGGGATGCTCGGCTTCGAGCCGTTTAAGGCGGTCAAACATCATATCGTAATCGTAGTCCGAGATCTCGGGCGCGTCGTATACGTAATAGAGCTTGGCGTGGTGAGTCAGCTCACGGCGCAGCTTTTCTATTTCCTGTCTGATAGCGGAATTTTCCGACATATCTACCTCGTCTTTCTTCAGCGATGGCTGAAATAACATTCTTGGAATAATACATAGTATATTATACCATATTTTACTCGCTTTTTCAATACTTGTGCAAAAAACCTCTTGATTTATTAATATTTGTGTTATATAATAAACATACAAACAAAAACGGAGGTGAACGGAGTGAGAATAGCCATAATTTACGCAACGAAAAGCGGCACTGCACGCGAATGCGCCGAGATTTTGGCGGGACAGCTGCGCGGACACGACGTTTCCGTTTTTGACGTATCGGAGTGCGTAGAGCTTGACGCTTACGACGCTATCGTGCTTGGATTTTCCATCAGAATGGGAAGGGCGATAAAGACCGCACGTGTCTTTATGAGAGAAAACGCCGATATTCTTGCCCGCAAGAAGACCTTTTATTTTATTTGCTGCGGATTTGTCGATTGCTTTGACGAGTACGCGAAAAAAACAATACCGCAACCGCTTTTTGACGCGGCATTGGAAATATCCTGCTTCGGCGGACATTTCGATCCCTCGCGCGTCAAAGGATTTGATAAAATAGTTATAAAATCGGTAAGAGCCGAGATACTTGGCGGCGGAGATAACGGAGATCAGCGCGACGATATGACGCTTCCGACTATTTTTGACGAAAATATCGTGCAATTCGCACAGCGCATCAAGAGTTGTTGAAAATGACGGATTTTTAGTTACAAATGTACAAAAACACGGTATTTAACAATGGCTTATTTTGTACATTTGTGGACAAAAAAATTGTTGACAAAGCAGAGTGAATTGTGGTATAATATTTGGGTAAGCGAAATTTGACCCGCTAGCTCAGACGGTAGAGCACTTGACTTTTAATCAAGGGGTCCGGAGTTCGAGTCTCCGGCGGGTCACCATAAGCTTATAGGCAGCAGACATCCGAACCGAGTTTGGATGTCTGTTTTTATGCCTGATAACATATTAATTTTGGGGAGCATTATGAGTATAATTGACGTCTCAAACGGTAAGCTTTATATAGACACCGATAAAAAAACAGTTTTAATACTTGGATATTCAGTGTATCTGACGGGTAGCGAGTTTTCGATACTGTGCGCGGTGGCACAAAACCACGGCATATCAAAGGAGAGCTTGATGGACGGCTGCTTTGAGGGTAAGGAGCTTACGGCGGGGAACGTGGCAGTTCACGTTTACAATATAAATCGCAAGGCAAAGGAAATAACGGGCCGCAGATTTATATCGGGAAACCGCAAATACGGATACAGAATAGTTGAATACATATAAAAAGAGCGGATATCACAAATGCGTAGCGTATGTGATATCCGCTTATTTTATACCATTGAAATATTACTCGGGTTTTTCGTTTTCAGCGTTTTTTATGTCCTGCGCGTCGGCACATTGCTGCTCATTTGAGCTATCTGCGACCGTAGCGGCCTTCGTTTTGTGGCTTGTATTCTTTTTTCTCCTATGCTCGCCCAAGGTTTCCTCAACCATATTCAGCTTACCTAGCTTCTTGAAACGGTGGAGTATTATCTTCTTGACAATGTCGTATATTACCGCGAATACGGGAACGCCGACGATAAGTCCGCCAAAGCCCCAGAGTCCGCCAAACAGAAGAACGGCGAATATGACGCAGAAGGGAGAGAGCTTTATGCTGCTTCCAACAACGTGGGGATCTATAATGTTTCCGTCAATAAACTGTACTATAAATACGAATATAACAAAGTAGAGCAGCTTCATTGGATCGTCCACGGACATAAGGATTATAAAGCCCGAGGGGATAGCACCGAGGAAGGGACCGAAGAAGGGAACGATGTTTGTGATACCGCAGAGAACTGCAAGAAGTGCGGCATACGGAATATCGATAAGCACAAGGAAAACGTAGTAAATTATGCAGACTATGGCAGAGCAGATTATCTTTCCTTCAAGGAATCCGCTGAACATTCTGTCGGCAAATCTGAACTCGCTGATTATTGCCTTAGCGTGCTTCTCCTTGAACAGACAGTGAACAAAGAGAGATGATTTCTTTGCAAATATTTTTCTGCCGGCAAGGAAGAATACCGATACGACCACACCGATAGCAAAGTCGGCTATGATGCTTACAAAATCAAATACACCAAGCAATATGGTCGTTCCTATCTCGGGAAGCTTGGGAGCTATATCGGTTTCAAGCCAGTTTATAATGCCGTTCCACGCGCTGTCAATGGTAGGCGCGAGTTCGGCGTTGCTTTCCTTAAAATCAGCTATCCATTTGGTTACTGTATCTATATATCCGGGCGCATTTTGAATGATGTATGTTGCAAAATCAGTAACGCTTTTTACTATCTCGGGAATAGCTATCCACAAAAGTGCCGCCAATATTATTGTCCACGTGATGTAGGTCAACACTACGGCGATTATATTTGCGCTCTTTCTTGCCTGACGCTCATCTCTTTTTGGGGATTTGAGCATGCCGCGCACAAGGTGCTTTTCGTAGAAATTGCAGGTAGATTTCATAATGTACGCGATGACTGCGCCTATTATGACGGGACGGAGCATGGTAAATACCGAGCCGATCGCCGCACCTATATCCTGACCGCTATAAAGCAGGAAAAAGTAGGTTATAGCAAACGCGAGTCCCGCAAATATTATAAGGGCATAATACAAGCCCTTTCTGAATTGTTCCTTGTTCATTTTTATTCCTTCCTCTTCGGGATTATGGATTCTAATTTCATTTTAGCACAGCGGCTGCTCTTTGTCAAGAAATAATTGCGTGTCTTATGTAATATTTTGGACACTTTTAACTTATCTTATCAGGTTTTCGGGAAGATTGAGCGATATGCCCTCGATAAGATCGGTAAAGCAGGTGTCGTCCTCGACCTCAATGCGCACGCCCTCAATATGAATATAGCGCAGAGAACTGAAATTGTACGAGGAGAGCGGCTTGTCGAGCGCGTCGTTTGTATGCGCGCAGACCAAGGTTTCGCCCCCCGCAAAGCCCGATATTATAAGGGTGTGGTAAAAATCGCCCGTTTCGTCGGCGAGCTGGACCACGTCGCCCTCAATAGCAAGTCGGAGGCCAAGCGGTCTTA
>JAZRFU010000139.1:0-4200 GCA_045643865.1 Eubacteriales bacterium | reverse complement strand
TCTTGCAAAAAATCTCGACGGGTGCGATAGTGCGGTTGTATTTGCGGCTACGGTTGGACTTGAATTTGACCGTCTTATAGCAAAATACGGCAGAACGTCTCCCTCCTTGGCGCTTTGTATTCAGGCAATAGGCGCGGAGCGAATAGAGGCGCTTTGCGACACGTTCTGCCACGAGCTTGCCGACACAGTTGCCATCGAGGGCAAAAAGCTACGTCCCCGATTCAGCGCAGGATACGGTGATCTTCCCCTTGATCTTCAAAGAGATATTTTCAGGGCGCTTTCCTGTCAGTCCAAAATAGGACTTACGCTGAATGATGCGCTTCTGATGTCACCCTCGAAATCCGTAACGGCAATAGTCGGAATAAAATAAAATTTTGGACTAAAAAAATGAAAATACTTGATTACTTAAAGCAAAATCTTGTGTATCTCGACGGCGGTATGGGCTCTCTGCTCCAAGCTCGCGGTCTTATGGCGGGTGAGTATCCTGAGGTTTGGAATCTAACTCATGCCGACGTTATAACCGAGATACACCGCGCGTATTTTGACGCGGGCAGCAACGTTGTATCGACCAACACGTTTGGCGCAAATGCGCTCAAATTTTCCGACGAGGAGCTTGACGCGATAATTGGCGCGGCATTCAAAAACGCGCGCGCGGCTATGGCATCGACTGCCAACAAAGGCGAAAAGTTCATCGCGCTTGATATAGGCCCGTCGGGCAAATTATTAAAGCCCTACGGAGATCTCGATTTTGAGGATGCCGTCGCGCTCTTTGCGCAAACGGTACGCCTTGGCGTAAAATACGGCGCAGATCTCATATTTATAGAAACCATGAACGACAGCTACGAGTGTAAGGCGGCGCTCCTTGCCGCCAAGGAAAACTCCGATCTGCCTGTTTTCGTGTCCAACGCTTACGGTGCGGATATGCGGCTTATGACGGGTGCGTCACCTGCGGCTATGGTAGCTATGCTTGAGGGACTTGGCGCTGATGCTATCGGAGCAAACTGCTCGCTTGGTCCGCGTCAGCTGTTTGGAGTGGCTGACGAGCTTTTGCGGTGTGCATCCGTGCCCGTAATAATAAAGCCCAATGCGGGATTGCCTACAATTCGCGACGGTAAGACTGTATATGATGTAACACCTGCCGAGTTTGCAGAGGACGTCGCAGAGCTTGTAAGGCGCGGTGTGCGCGCCGTCGGAGGTTGCTGCGGTACGACACCCGAATATATAAAGCTGCTTTGTGGTGCGACGCGCGATATCCCCGTACAACCCATTGCAGATAAAGGGATTTCGGCTGTTTCTTCATACACTCACGCAGTGGAGCTTGGCTCAAATCCCGTGCTTATCGGTGAGCGCATCAACCCCACGGGAAAGCCACGATTCAAGCAGGCATTGCGTGACAATGATATAGGTTTTATTCTGAGCGAAGGGCTTGCACAGGAGCAGGCGGGTGCTCATATTCTCGATGTAAACGTAGGTCTCCCCGAAATTGACGAGGTCAAGGTTATGACAAGCGTCGTGTGCGAGCTTCAGGCGGTCTGTCCTCTACCCTTGCAGATAGACACCTCAAACGTGCGCGCTATGGAGTGCGCTCTGCGCCGTTACAACGGAAAGGCGATGATAAACTCCGTAAACGGCAAGGAGGAGTCAATGCGTGCCGTATTCCCTCTCGTCCGTAAATACGGCGGCGTAGTGGTTGCTCTCACTCTTGACGAGAACGGAATCCCCGAAACCGCAGACGTCCGCGTAGAAATCGCTAAAAAGATACTCGCGACGGCGCGCGAGTACGGAATAGATAAAAAAGATATAATTTTTGACACCTTGACGCTGACGGTCAGCGCAGATGCCAATGCCGCGCGCGTAACTCTTGACGCGCTCAATCGGATACACGACGAGCTTGGAGCAAATACCGTGCTTGGGGTATCAAACGTATCGTTCGGACTCCCCAATCGAGATACGCTCAACAGTACGTTCTTCACCTTGGCTATGGGTGCGCATCTCTCTGCGGCAATAATGAATCCTCACTCGGAAAAGATGATGAGCGCGTACCGCGCGTTCTGCGCTCTTTCGGGATACGACCAAAACTGCGCCGACTATATTGAATTTGCGCAGAAATCCACTCCGTCTTCTGCCGTCAAGTCAACTGTCGGCGCGGAGATAGATAGCTTGTGTGAGGCAATAGTCAAGGGGCTTGGTGAGCGCTCGCGCGAGCTTTCCTGCAAGCTGCTTGCCCATACCGCTCCGCTTGACGTGGTAAAGGAGCATATAATTCCCGCGCTTGACCGAGTCGGTCGCGGATTTGAGGAGCATACCCTCTATCTTCCCTCTCTGCTCATGAGCGCAGAGGCGGCAAAGGCGGCATTCGAGCCGATACGCGAGGTCTTGGCAAGCTCAAAAGCCGATGGCGGCAGAATATGTGTGATAATGGCAACCGTCAAGGGCGACATTCACGATATAGGCAAAAATATAGTGTCACTTGTTCTTGAAAACTACGGCTTCCGCGTTATTGATCTTGGAAAAGACGTAGCTCCCGACGATATAGTAGCTGCGGCGATAAATAACGGCGCGGCAATAGTCGGTTTAAGCGCGCTTATGACCACCACCGTTCCCGCTATGGAGCAAACGATCGCTCTGCTTCGTCAGAAAGCCCCCAACGTTAAAATAATCGTGGGTGGTGCGGTTCTCACCGAGGACTATGCTCGCACCATGGGCGCGGACAAATATGCCGCTGACGCTATGGAGGCGGTACGCTACGCCGAGCAGGTAGAAAAGGATCTGAAATAATATGACAAAAAGGCGTTACACCGAGGTGTAACGCCTTTTTATTTTGTTAATTTAATTTGCAAAGTTAAGCTCGTTGAGAACCTTGCCGTCAGCGGTGCGGATAGCGATAACACATCCTCTGTAATAGGATTTATCGTTCCAGTTACACGGTACGATCTCAATGGTTATCTCCTCGCCCGCATAATCGAACATCCAGCTGTACTGATTTGCGCTTGAGCAGTAAAGACCGAGCGTTGTATTTCCGCTTACAAGGTTAATGTTCTTGTAATAAGCCGTTTCAACGATCTCAATGGTTGCCTTAACAACGAATACCGTAGTCGAATAGTCCACGGAAGGATCGAGCGCGTAAATATCAGCAAGTGTCTTGTCGGTTACAAACTTGTCAGTATTGTACTCGTTGTGTCCATAATAGTTGGTAAGCACAGTAGCGCTTGTAATGCAGGTCTGGCCGTAGTGCGAGCCGTCCTTGCTCTTGTAGTTGTCGCGCGTACCGCTCAATATGATCTCATTTCCTATCTCAATAGTTTCAAAGATGCTTGCATCGTTGACTATAACGGCGATAACACCCGTTTCATCGATAAGATAGAAGCCCGATTTGTTTACAAGCGAGGGGCCGACTATTCCTTTTACAACAACGGTTTCATCAACGTCTGCCGCTATCGCGTCCTCGACGGATATATAATCGTGCTTTTCTGCAACCGTAACGTCTATCTCCACAGTATTGGAATACGTCACGCCGCTATAAGTACAGCTTACAGTTACGGTAGCTTTACCCGAACCGACACAGTTGAATACGGTCTTGCCGTCAACCTTTGTGAATGTTATAATGCTTTCGTTGTTTGACGTATAGGTGATAGGCGCATTTGCAAAGCCGAGAAGCTCGGACGATACGCTATCAGTCAAGGTCAACTCAGGATTGCCCTGATACGAGGTCAAAAACTGCGTAAGACCGTAGTATTCTACAACGTGCTCTGCAGTGTCTGCGGGATCAAATTCAAAGCCCTCGTCAATAACCTCTACGGGCAAAAATCTGAAATAGCAGGAGCTTGAGGTAGACTTTGCGTTGAGCGCGGAAAGATATACCGTACATATCTTGCCGTCGAACTTGTCAAGCCAAGCAAAATCACTACCGTTACACTGGGTATATGTGTATGCGCCCGTTTCTCCGTCAAGATCAAAGAAATAGTAGTTTACAAAGCCGTTTCCAGGTACCTTTTTAACAAGCGCATTTACCTTGAATATAGTAGTTGTAATATTCTCGCTTACAGGGATCTCAAGCATTTCCTTGACGCTTGATTCCTTTATCCAGCCCTTGTCAAACTCATTCTGCGTGCTCTCATCGTTTGATACAAGCGTCGCGTCCTCTATCTGACAGCAGCCAGTGTAGCCGAATTTCTGCGCGTTGTTCTTCTCATCGTCGAG
>JAZRFU010000138.1:0-3583 GCA_045643865.1 Eubacteriales bacterium | reverse complement strand
TGATTTTGGAGAAAAGCCCATTCCTATGCAAGGACCGCAAGTCGATTCGAGAATTCTCGCGCCGGCGTTTATAAGGTCGGCAAGCGCACCGCACTCGGCAAGCATAGAATACACCTGCTTTGAGCCGGGAGATATAGAAAGCGACACGTCGGAATGCACGGCCCTGCCTTTGAGCATCGCGGCAACGGTAAGCATATCGCGCGCCGAGGAATTCGTACATGATCCTATGCACACTTGATCTATCTTTTTGCCCGAAATATTTGACACGGGTACGACGTTATCCGGGCTGTGAGGGCAAGCAGCAAGGGGCTTCAGCATAGAAAGATCTATCGTGTACACCTCGTCGTAAACTGCGTCAGCATCTGCCAAAAGAGGTACAAAATCCCCTTCTCTGCCCTGCGACAAGAGAAACTCGCGTGTCATTTCGTCAGACGGAAAAACCGAGCTTGTCGCGCCAAGCTCCGCGCCCATATTGGTGGTCGTTGCGCGCTCGGGAACGCTCAATGCCTTAACCCCATCGCCGCCATATTCAATTATATAGCCTACACCGCCCTTGACACCAAGTCTGCGCAGCACCTCTAAGATAACGTCCTTTGCGCTGACGTGGCTCTCGAGTCTGCCCGTGAGTTCAATTTTGATCACCCCGGGCATCGTTATAAAATATGCACCGCCGCCCATGGCGACCGCAACGTCAAGACCGCCTGCACCAAAGCCGAGCATTCCCAAGCCGCCGGCGGTGGGAGTATGGCTATCCGAGCCGAGAAGCGTTTTTCCGGGTTTGCCAAAGCGTTCAAGATGCACCTGATGGCATATGCCGTTGCCGGGTCTTGAAAAGAGGACGCCGTGCTTTTTCGCCACGGTTTGTATATACTTATGATCGTCGGCGTTTTCAAATCCTGTTTGCAGAGTGTTGTGATCGATATACGCCACAGAAAGCTCGGTGCGCACACGGTCGATCCCCATAGCCTCAAGCTGAAGATATGCCATCGTGCCCGTGGCATCCTGCGTAAGAGTCTGATCAATGCGCAAGCCTATCTCGCGTCCTTTTATCAATTCGCCTTCCACAAGGTGTTGTTTTATGATTTTTTGTGCTATGGTGTATCCCATATTTTTGCCTTTCGAAAATTATTTTTCCTCCGGAAGAGTCGAAAGCACATTTTCGAGCGCACGTTCTATGTGTAATGAGGTCAACATATCCGCTTTTTCGGCGTCACGTATAGCTATTGCCTGATATATCTCTCGATGCTCAAGCACGCTTCTCTCAAGTCTTCCGGGAACCGTAAGAGAAAGCTTACGGTACGATTTTATTTTACGGTGCAGTTCAGAAAGCGTTTTGCAAAGCAGTCTGTTGCCCGTAGATCTGTATATAGTTTCGTGGAACTCGGAGTCCAGCTCCTTTAATTTTTCGGTATCGTTTTTGCTAATATAAAACTCCGCAAGCTCAACCGATTCGCGCAGGGCATTAAGTCCCTCGTCGGTAATTCTCGTAGCTGCTATAGCAGAGGCTAGCCCCTCGAGCCTGACGCGAATCTTATAAATATCAACAAGATCTGAGTTTGTTATTCCTATAACGACGCAGCCTTTGTTTGCAACCGCCTCGACCAGCCCCTCCTCTGCGAGTCTGTGAAGCGCACTGCGCACGGGAGTACGGCTCACGCCAAGCCTTTCCGAGAGCGAAATTTCGGTAAGGGCGGTACCCCGTGTAAGCTTTCCGGACAGTATTTCGTCCTCGAGCTTAATAAAAACCTTGTTTTCAAGAGATAAAAGCTTGCTGTCAACTATCATTGTTGTTCCTCTACATTCTTAATAAATTCCGGATCTATATTGCGGATGATGGAAACGAGCTCATCGTCCCCCATAAGCGTGGTTCTTCCATTAGAATACTCACGGTCAACCGCTTCCTTTACATTTATAACAAGTTTAGAGCTTTTTGTCAAGGTTTTATCGCCCTTCAGGCCGAAATAATTATTTATCCAATACGCAACTCCTGCAGTGCCCGAGGTATTAGATATGGCAACCACGGCAGATTTGTTGAGTATTTTTTCCGTATCGAAGATGTTATATATCTCGGCATCCTTTATAAGACCGTCTGCGTGTATTCCTGCGCGTGTCACGTTAAAATTGTCACCGACAAACGGAGTCATAGGCGGAATATCGTAGCCCATTTCATGCTTGAAGTAGTCTGCGATCTCCGTTATCACCGTAGGATCCATGCCGTCAAGAGTTCCTCGGAGGGAGGCATATTCGATCATCATAGCCTCAAGCGGTATGTTGCCGGTCGTCTCACCTATACCAAGCAGCGAGCAGTTTACTGCAGATGCGCCGTACAGCCACGCGGATACCGCATTGGTAACTCCGTGATAGAAGTCGTTATGCCCATGCCACTCAAGCAGTGATGAATCAACGCTTGCATAGTGATGTAGACCGTAAACGATGCCGGGTACACTTCTCGGAAGTGCCACGCCCGAATACGCAACGCCGTATCCCATCGTGTCGCACATACGTATTTTTACCGGGATACCGGCCTCGTGCGAAAGCTCGGTCAATTCGTTTACAAACGGAACTACAAAGCCGTAAAAATCCGCACGGGTTATGTCTTCGAGGTGACATCTGGGTTTTATTCCGGCATCAAAGGCGCGCTTTACAACACCGAGATAATGATCAAGAGCCTCGCCACGCGAAAGCCCGAGTTTTTTGAAAATATGATAATCTGAGCAGGAAACTAGAATGCCCGTTTCCTTAATTCCGAGACTTCTGACAAGCTCGAAGTCCTCCTTTTTCGCTCTTATCCACGTGGTTATCTCGGGAAACTCGTACCCAAGGTCCATACATTTGAGCATAGCCTCCCTGTCCTTGTCGGTGTATACGAAGAACTCGCTTTGTCTGACAAGGCCGCGCGGTCCGCCGAGGCGGTGAAGCATTTTGTAAAGATCGACTATCTGTTTTACCGTGTAAGGCGCACGGGACTGCTGACCGTCGCGAAACGTAGTGTCAGTCACCCAAATCTCTTCGGGCATTGCCATCGGCACGCGCCTGTGGTTGAAGGCGATCTTCGGGATCTCATCGTAAGGATATATCTCGCGGTAAAGATTAGGATCGTCAACATCTTGAAGAGAATACTTGTACTGCGACTGCTCGAGTAGGTTACTGTATGGATTTTTCGAAATCATTTTTTATTCTCCTCCTGCAAAAAATCTAGATTGTATACAAGCATACAATTTATGAAGTCAATTATACAGCAATATATCGGCGTTGTCAATACCCTTTTGAAAATTACCGTAAAAATCACAAAAATCATAAAAGTAATTTTTATTGAAACCGCAAGTGCAAATATTATAAGCGCCTAAAACAGCTTTATTAATGAAGAGATAAATAAAAATGGCAGAGAGGATAAATCTCTCTACCATTATTATATCGCATAACTGAAAATTAAATCACCTTGTAGCCCTGTGCCGTGATGGTATCGGCAAGAACCTTGTCGTCAACAGGTGTAGAAAGAGTAACTGTAACCTTACCTTCCTTAAAGCTTGCTACCGCACTCTCAACACCGTCGATAGCCTCGAGCGCGGACTTAACGTGAGCC
>JAZRFU010000137.1:0-3070 GCA_045643865.1 Eubacteriales bacterium | reverse complement strand
TCCTCACCAAAAAATATAATGAAAACGGGAATTTTTTGGCTTTTCGTGCTTATAATGATGTTGGGCGGCTCTTGCGAGCAAGGTATGGCACAGTGGGCATCTGCCTTTGCCGAGAGCGCACTTCTCGATGGAAATGCCATTGATCCTGTGCTTGCAAAAACAGTCGGCGACCTTATGGGTCCTTGCCTTTTCGCGATTATGATGGGCATTTCAAGAATAACATACGCAAAGCTTTGCCAAAAATACGATCTGCGTAAAATGATGATTTTGAGTGGATCGCTCTGCATTATCTGTTATCTCGTTGCCGCGCTCTCGCAAAATCCTTATCTTTCACTCATCGGCTGCGGCGTATGCGGATTTTCCGTTGGAATCATGTGGCCCGGTACACTTGACCTTGCCGGAATGTCCTGCCCGTTTGGCGGCACGGCACTGTTTGCGATGCTTGCGCTGGCAGGAGATATGGGCTGTATGTTCGGTCCGTCCGTTATAGGCGTTGCCGCAGACGCTCTGGGCGGCGGTCAGCTTCGCACGGGAATGCTCATTGCGGCACTTATTCCCGCTGCGCTGGTTATAATACTCATAATTTTTGGAATGAAACAAAAGCGTCGAGCAAAAAAATAAAAAGCAAGCAAAAAACAAAATAAAAGTCCTACGGATCTCACCGTAGGACTTTTTGTTGTGCTATCAACATTTTACACGTTGTCCATATACTCTATTGCACTTGACAACACTTTTTTATCATTTGCGTGAGCAAGCAGAGTTATCGCCTTTTCAACGGGCACCCATTCAACCCATGCAACCTCTCCCGCGCGCGGTCTGATGCTTGTCTGCTCGGTGGTAGCAACAAAATATACTACCTCCTTTTTCGCGCCCGGTCTTGGTCTGTAATATACGGGTTGACGGAATTTCTCCGTTATTTTTATGCTTACCGAGGTTTCTTCCATAACCTCGCGCTCGGCAGTCATTATCTCACTCTCCCCACTCTCAACGTGTCCCTTGGGAAAGGAATATCTGCTCTGCATAGTGTGCTTTATCATAAGAACGTAGCGTTGCTTTTCGCCTTCGCCAAGCGCCTCATCTCTGAAAACCACAGCTCCGCAGGATTTCTCATAGATCATTTTATCATCTCCGGTCTTTTGCTTTAATTGCAATTATCTTTCAATCTCCTCCATCACGAAGGCCTCAAGAATATCGCCCTCCTTGATGTCGTTGAACTTTTCAAGTCCTACGCCGCACTCGTATCCCTGAGCGACCTCTTTTGCGTCGTCCTTGAATCTCTTGAGTGAGGAAATCTTGTCTTCAAATATAACTATACCGTCGCGGACTACGCGTATCTGCGCGTGTCTTGCGATCTTACCGTCGAGGATGTACGATCCCGCGATAGTTCCAACACCGGGAACGTGAATTGTCTGACGAACCTCGGCGTGTCCGAGCAGATTTTCACGGAATTTAGGAGCAAGCATACCCTTCATTGCCGCCTCGATCTCCTCGATGCACTGGTATATGACTCTATACATTCTCATATCAACTCCCTGACGCTCAGCGGAGTCGATCGCCGTCTTATCGGGACGAACGTTAAATCCGACTATAATTGCATTGGACGCCGCCGCAAACATAACGTCGCCCTCTGTTATTCCACCAACTGCAGAGTGGATAACGTTTACTCTGACCTCTTCATTTGTAAGCTTAACAAGCGATGCCTTGACCGCCTCTGCCGAGCCCACAACGTCTGCCTTGACTATGATATTGAGATCCTTAATGCCCTCGGAGATCTGATTAAACAGATCGTTAAGGTTAGCTCTGGCGTTGGCCTTGAAGTTCTCCTCCTTCGCCTTTGCTTTTCTTTGATCCGCAAGGGTTCTTGCCATTCTCTCGTCCTCAACTGCCGCAAACTCGTCGCCTGCCGTGGGGACCTCCGCAAGACCTATTATCTCAACGGGAACGGACGGTCCTGCAACCTTCTGCTGCTTGCCGTTATGGTCGGTCATGGCTCTTACACGTCCAACCGCCGTGCCTGCGATAACGATATCTCCGTTATGAAGCGTACCGTTCTGTACAAGCACAGTTGCAACGGGGCCGCGGCCCTTGTCAAGCTTCGCCTCAATAACGATACCCTTTGCGCGTCTGTTGGGATTTGCCTTAAGCTCCTTGACCTCGGCAACGAGCAGAACGTCCTCAAGCAGCTCCTCTATACCCATCTTTGTGTGAGCAGATACGGGAACGCACATAACGTCGCCTCCCCACTCCTCGGGAACAAGGTCGTACTTGGTAAGCTCCTGCTTGATAGCATCGGGATTTGCCGTGGGCTTATCCATCTTGTTAATAGCCACGATTATCTCAATGCCTGCCGCCTTGGCGTGATTTATTGCCTCAACGGTCTGGGGCATTATTCCGTCGTCCGCCGCAACTACGAGGATTGCGATATCGGTCGCCTGCGCTCCACGCCCACGCATTGCCGTAAACGCCTCGTGTCCAGGGGTATCGCGGAAGGTAATATCCTGATCGTTGTTACTTACTCTGTATGCACCGATGTGCTGGGTAATTCCGCCCGCCTCACCGGTGGTTACGTTGGTGTGTCTGATGGCGTCAAGCAACGACGTCTTACCGTGGTCAACGTGTCCCATTACGCACACAACGGGCGCTCTGGTAACGAGCTGATCTGCCGCGTCTTCGCTATCATCAAACAGCTTTTCTTCAATAGTTACAACAACTTCCTTCTCGGGCTCTGCTCCGAGATCAACCGCAACGAGTGCCGCGGTATCAAAGTCAACGGTCTGGTTTGCGGTCGCCATGGCGCCCATAAGCATAAGCTTCTTGATGACCTCACCAACCGTCACCTTAAGGCGCGACGCAAGCTCACTGACCATGATCTCCTCGGGAATCTGTACCTTGAGGGGACCCTTCTTGACAACAGGCGCGGGAGCTGCTCCCTTTGCGCCCTTCTTGTTGTTCTTGTTCTTGTTGAAAGAGGTTTCCTGTCTGTTCTGATTCTGCTGCTTTTTGAGCTTCTGGTTGTTGCCCGAGCGGAGATCTCTCTCGTTCTCGGCTACGAAGCTATCAAGCTTTTCAT
>JAZRFU010000136.1:0-2798 GCA_045643865.1 Eubacteriales bacterium | reverse complement strand
GATCTACAAGGGTACAAAAATAGAGCAGTACTCTGATGAATATCTTCAAAGTACTGCTGATTGGTTAAATGACTATCCCAGGGGCATTTTTGATTACCAAACCAGCCGAGATCTCTTCAAAAAAGAACTCCGCAAGCTCGGTATAAAAAAATTTGCATAAATTTTAGCAAAACACTTGACAAATTACATTTTTTGGAATAAAATCAAGAGTATTTTATGCACACAGAGGTATAATTGTGTCGTTTTTACATGTTATTAAAATAAAAATATAAATTCGGAGCTTGGCGTGATAAAAATCGACCTCAAATCATATAATTGAACAAAAGTGACGCTTTTTACGGACTTTGAGGCAAAAAAAGTCGATTTTTCAAGATTCGGAGAGGGAAATGCTGGAGATTTTCAATGATAGGGTCATAAGTGTGCTCACGCCCATTATGCTGATGGCGGCAGGGCTGTTTTTTTCGTTTCGACTGGGATTTTTTTATCTGCGGCATCCCGTAAAAATCATAAAATCAATGCTCAAACGGCAAAAAAACGACGGAATATCGCCCTTTCGCGCGGTCACGCTCGCGCTGGCAGGAACGCTTGGCGTGGGGAACATCGCGGGCGTGGCGTCGTCTATCGCGATAGGCGGTTACGGCTCGGTGCTTTGGATGTGGGTGTCGGCGGCGGTGGCTATGGTGCTCAAATACGCGGAGATCGTGCTCTCTATCTCGCACCGACGCATTGACCGCGAAAACGGCGGCTATCTCGGCGGCGCGCCGTATTATATAAAGGATTTTTTCGCCGCTCGCGGCAAAAAGGTGACGGGACGGGCGATCGGCGCGCTTTTTGCCGTCTTGTGTATCGTCAATTCCATCACGATGGGGTGTATGATACAATCAAATGCCATTTCCACGTCATTTTTGGGAGTGCTTGACTTCTCTCCCGTGATAGTCGGCGCGGCTGTCGCGATCCTCTCTTGCATTGTCATATCGGGTAACGCGAGATTTGTGAGCGGCTTTTGCGAGAAGACCGTTCCGCTTATGACTCTGGGCTATATCGCGCTCTCCGTCGCGGTGCTGGCGGCGAGATGGGAGAGCGTGCCCGACGCATTTGGGCTTATTTTTGCCGATGCATTCAGCGCACGGAGCGCGGCGGGCGGTGTGCTCGGATTTTTGGTGTCAAGGCAACTCAGCGCGGGCACAATGCGCGGACTTATGTCAAACGAGGCGGGGTGTGGAACGGCTCCCACGGCTCACGCGGCGGCAAACACGGATAGCCCCGCGCGTCAGGGCTTTTGGGGCATATTCGAGGTGTTCGTGGACACCATTTTACTGTGCACTCTGACCGCACTCGTCATAATCGTGGCGGGGGAGGGGATAGTGACACAGTTTTCCGCCGATCCTATGATGATGGCGATAAAGGCGTATTCGTCGGTGCTTGGCGTGTGGAGCGAGTATTATATGTGCGCCTCGGTGCTGCTTTTCGCGTTTGCAACGATAGTCTGCTGGGCGCATTACGGCAAGGAGAGCTTGCGTGCGCTGACTAAAAAACGCGCGCCCGTCGCCGTTTTCGTGGTGCTTTACGCGCTTTTCGTGTTCGTGGGAGCGGTGTCTGCGCCCGCCTCCGCGTGGCTTTTCGCCGACCTCGCGCTGGGTATAATGACAATGATAAATCTGCCCGTTTTGTGTCTTATGTCAGATGAAGTAAAAAGGGAAACGGATAAGTTTTTTGGCGTAGGGAAAAGAAAATAACGCGTTTTTGTAAATTTGGGTTTGTAGAGGTGTTACGGGCGAACACAGTTCGCCCCTACGGGTACAGGGTGACGTTATCTTTCAACCGTAGGGGCGATCTGCGATCGCCCGTTAATTCCGACAAATCAAAATTTCAGGCATTTTATAAACAATAAAACCGCGGCGGAGCGATGCTCCGCCGCCAAAGCTTTACTGATTCTGATATTTGTTTTTGACCTTGCTTATTTCGTTCTGCTGTGCCTGCTCGGCGGGATACCAGCCCTTCTGTGCCATCTTGGCGTAGATCTGATTTTGCAGAGCCAACGCGTCGTTGAAGCTCTGGGTAAACGCGCCGTGGACGGCAGGAGTGGAGGATTCGATGGCGCCGTGCATCATAAGGTCGCACTGACCCTTGACGGCGTTGAGAATATTGGTCATAATTTCCTTATCGTTCATCTTGTTTCCTCCTTAATTGAGCAGACCGTAAAAGCGGTTGAAGCATTCGCCGCTCTTGCGACCTATCTCGCTGACAAAATTTTTAAGCTCCGCATCCTGAAGCTTGGACGCAAAATCGGCGCACGCCGCCTTCATCTGCACCTCGTGCCCCAGCGCGTCATCAACGTAAAGCAATTCCTTGGGTGACATAAAAACACCTTCCTTTCTTTTGTGTCATAGTGATTATTGCGCAAAACCAGGACGGCTATTCACGGGGGATTATAAAATAAGCCGTAGGCATCGCGCCCACGGCTTATCAATATATTGTTCGTCAGCTTATAATATCCCCCTGCATTTTGAAGGCGCGGGTGATGTCGTCGCGCAGAGGTGGGTGTGTTTGCAGTGTGGGATCGCTTTCGACGAATTGCTGTGCGGCGGCGAATGCGTCCGTCATAAGCTCGGAGTCCGAGCACATATCGGCAAGCTGGAAGTCGAGCGTACCGCTCTGTCTTATAGCCGCGTTGCCCGAAAGCGCCAAGAAGTCACCGGGGCCGCGCAGCTTGAGGTCCTGCTCGGCTATCTCGAAGCCGTTATAGCAGGTGGTCATTGTGTTAAGACGCGATTTTGCATTTTCTCCAAGACCGCCCT
>JAZRFU010000135.1:0-3645 GCA_045643865.1 Eubacteriales bacterium | reverse complement strand
CAAAGTGCTTTTACAAGCTGGTAAATCTCGGCGTTCGCTTTCCCGTCAACAAATACGGCGAGTTCGTCGGATATAAAACCGACCACGACCCTTACCGCAGAGCCACCTCAATAGGTCCTTACACCTCAAAGAAAATGACTGAGGTGCTTGAAGCGTCTGTTATGAGCCGCGGCATTGCCGTGCTTGACCGCCTTCAAGTCGTAAAAATACTCGTTGATGACGGACGCGTCACGGGACTTCTCTGCCTTGACCGCTCGGCTACCGACCGCCTTGAATTGGTCGCTATCCGCACCCCCCACGTCGTTATCGCGACGGGCGGCCCTGCGGCGATCTATAAGGACAGCGTTTATCCCGTGTCCCACACAGGTAACTCCTCGCTGGCTCTTGAAGCAGGCGCAGAGCTGTGCAACCTCTCCGAGTGGCAGTACGGTCTTGCGTCCACCGATTTCCGTTGGAACGTTTCGGGAACGTATCAGCAGGTGCTTCCCCGTTATATTTCCATAGACGAAAACGGCGTCGAGCGCGAATTTTTGACCGAGTATTTCTCCGACAATAAGAAAATGCTGAGTAGCATATTCTTAAAGGGCTACGAATGGCCCTTTGACGTGCGCAAGATCCACGGATCGAGCTACGTCGATCTTATAGTTTATCACGAGAGCGTGGTGCTTGGCCGCAAGGTCTATATGGACTTTACGCGCGAGCCGTCGGGACTTGAAGACGGATTTGAGTCGCTTGACGAGGTCACCTATGCGTACCTTAAAAACTCCGATGCGCTCATAGCAACGCCTATCGCTCGTCTTGAAAAGATGAATCGCGGCGCCATCGAGCTTTACCGCGACCACGGCATAGACATCACGCGTGAGCCGCTCCGAATAGCCGTTTGCGCTCAACACAACAACGGCGGAATCCGCGTTGATGCCAACTGGCAGACCAACGTAAAGGGACTTTACGCCGCAGGTGAGGTCGCAGGCACGCTTGGAATATTCCGTCCGGGTGGCAGCGCACTCAACTCTACGCAGGTCGGCAGTATGAGAGCCGCAGAGCATATCGTATATCAGAGCGACAACGCCGTATCGGATAGATTTGACGAGATACTTGAGGTCGCCAAGGCGGAGATCGAGGCGATAGTCGAGGCAACTCATGCGGACACCTCGACGCTCGGCGCGGCAAGAGAAAAATACTGCTCCAGAATGAGCCGCTATTTCGCATTTTTGCGCAATATTCCCTCTATGAGCGATGCGATCGCTCAAATGAAGTCGGATATAGCCGCATTTGAGCAGGACAACAAATGGGCAAAATACACCGAGCTTCCCCGTCTGTTCAAGAATCTTGACATACTGCTCATGCAGAACGTCGTGGCGCAGTCAATGCTCCACACCGCCGAAAAATTCGGCTCTCGCGGCTCGGCTTACGTGCTGACGGGCGACGATTTTATGGCGCGCTGTCCCATTCCCGAAAATACCGACGGTCGCAAAACGGTCGTGGTTGCCCGCGCCGACAGCACAGACCGTGCGCTCGTTGACATAAATGAACGCCCCGTCCGTCCCATACCCGACAGAGATCTTTGGTTTGAGCGCGTATGGAACGAGTACAGACAGATAACGGGCGACAAATAAACAAAAAATCAATACTCAAAATTTGCAATATGCCTTGACATTCAAGGCATATTGTGATATATTGGACTTGAATAAAGACCCGACGGTCACAAAAAGCGGCAAGGAGATATAGCTATGCACATTAAGGATAAGCTTTATATGGGATTTGACGGACTTATGAATAACGGTCCTATAAACGTCGTAATTCTCGGCGACAGTGTTTCACACGGCGCGCTCAACAACGATGATATTGACTACGAAACGGTATATTGGAATCAGCTCAAGAAAAGAATCAACGCGATTCGCCCATATATGCCCGTAAACATGATATGCTCGGCTATCGGCGGTATCGGCGCTAAAAACGCAATTCCCTTTGTCGAGGAGCGCGTGATAGACCATCACCCCGACCTCGTTATCGTTTGCTTCGGTCTTAACGACGTAAACGGAACGGTCGAGTCATTTACAAGCTCGCTCAAAGCTATCTTTGATAAGTGTATCGAAAAAGGCATAGACGTGATCTTTATGACTCCCAATATGCTCAACACGTATCCTCACGAGAATACGCGTGATATCTGGAGAGAATATTCCCACAAGACCGCCGAAATGCAGAACAACGGCAGAATGGACTCCTTTATGGAGGCGGCTAAACAAACCGCTCTCGATTGCGGCGCAAAGGTTTGTGACTGCTACTCCGAGTGGAAAAAGCTTGAAGCGCAGGGCGAGGACATCACCATGCTGCTTGCAAACTACATCAACCACCCCATTCGCGAGATGCACAAGCTCTTCTCGGATATGCTTTTCGATACCATATTCGAGGGAACAGAGTTGGTTGAGGGCAAATCCACATCAACCATGTATCAAGGACAATAATATATCAAGTTAAAAAGCTCCGCGCAGACACGGTCTGCGCGGAATTTTATATGATTGACAAGGCGACTTTTTTATGGTAAAATAAATTTGTATCAATATAAATTGTAAATTCAAGGAGAACGAGTATGCAATACAGAGAATTCAAAAAGCTTGGAATAAAGGTATCGGCATTCGGTATCGGATGTATGCGTTTCCCCATGATAGATACGCCCGACGGCAAAAAGGTGGATCTTGAAAATGCTAAAAAAATCATCAGAATGGCAATAGATGCAGGCGTCAACTACGTTGATACCGCATACATTTACTCGGATAGACAAAATGAAAGCGTTGTCGGCGAGGCGCTCGCTGACGGATACCGTGAAAAGGTCTATCTTGCCACAAAGCTCCCCACAATGATATGCGAAAAAGCGGAGGATATGCAGCGTTTCTTTGACGAGCAGCTGGCGGCGCTCAAGACCGACTACATAGACTTCTATCTCGTTCACGCGCTTGACCGCAAGGGCTGGGACAAGATGAAGGGCTTTGGCGTGCGAGAGTTCCTTGATAAGCTCAAGGCAGAGGGCAAGATAAAATACGCGTGCTTCTCATTCCACGACAATTACAGCGCTTACGAATATATCCTCAACGACTATGACTGGGATATGAGCCAGATACAGTACAACTATATGGACTGTGTTGGCAACGCCCCAGGTGAGAGAGGTCTCCGTCTGGCGCAGAGCAAGGGTATCCCGATCGTCATTATGGAGGGATTGCTCGGCGGTAAGCTTGCAAACGTTCCCGCAGACGTAAAAGAGGTGCTTGACTCCTACGGTGAGGATCGCTCGGCGGCGGAATGGGCGTTCAGATGGCTTTGTGACGACGAGGCGATAGGTACTGTGCTTTCGGGTGTAATCTCGCCCGAAATGACCGCAGATAACCTTCGCATATTTGACGCGGCGCACGTCGGTTGCATGAGCGATGCTGAAAAGGAGACGGTCAAACGCGCAAGAAAGACCTACGCGGCAAGAATCAAGGTCGGCTGCACGAACTGTCGCTACTGTATGCCCTGTCATATGGGTGTATCTATCCCCCGAATATTCTCGGCGTGGAACGATGCCTACAAGTATGACGATCTTGAAGAGGGTAAAAGACGTTATGCCAACGCGCTATCAAAGCAGGCGGGCGCGAATATGTGCATCGG
>JAZRFU010000134.1:0-2198 GCA_045643865.1 Eubacteriales bacterium | reverse complement strand
TGTTTTTGCGGATCTCTCCGCTCCCGCGCCACGAAGGACGTGGGATCTCCTTAGTTTTATTTAGAGTGAGGATGGTTACGAACTCACTTTTTTATTTATTTGGTATATTTTTTCACCGCATTTGCGACCTCGCCGTACATATACAGCGAGCCGAGCGCAACTGTGGCGCGTTGGTTAGCTTTTGCCCATTCAATCGCGGATCTGACGGCATCGTCTACGCTTTCGTGCGCCGTAGCGCTGACTCCGAGCTGCTCAAAAACGCGGGCGTAGTTCTCTGCTCCGAGCGCGCGAGGATTATCGGGCGTAAGGCAAAAAACGCGATCGGATATTTCCGCTATCCGCTCTGCCATATATTTGTAATCCTTGTCCGCCATAACTCCAGTTACAACGGCGACCTTTTCCTTGCCAAAATAGCGTTTTACGCTCTCGGTCGCGGCGTCGATGCCTTCGGGATTATGACCGCCGTCGGCGATGACCAGCGGCTCTCGGCTTATTACTTCAAACCTCGCCTGCCAACGCGTATTTGCAAGTCCTTTTCGTATGGCATTTTCATCTATGCAAAATCCGTTGTTTTCAAGAATTTTCACAGCACTTACCGCATTAAGCGCATTTGTCGGCTGATAGCTGCCGAGGAGCGACAGATGGGCGTCCTTTATATTGAGAATATCAAGAGTTGTGCCGTCGAGAGTCATATCGGTCACGGAAAGTGCCGTTTTATCTGTCTTGCAGAACGGCGCGCCCTCGCTCTCGGCTTTTTGCCGTATGATATTCTCGGATTTTTCATCATCGCCGCACCACAGGCACGGCACTCCGCTCTTTATGATACCCGCCTTTTCAGCGGCAATCTTTTCTACTGTGTCACCGAGTATTGAGGTATGGTCGAGTGAAATTCCCGTTATTACGGACAACACGGGAGTTTTTATTACGTTTGTCGCGTCAAGGCGACCGCCAAGACCGCATTCGAGCACCACCACGTCGCAGTTATGTCTTGCAAAATAAAGAAATGCCAGCGCAGTGATAAGCTCAAACTCCGTGGGCTTATCCGTCATTTTATCGGCATACGGCTTGATGTATTCCACCAGCTCGCAAAGCTCGGAGTCGGAGATGTTCTCGCCGTTTATTCTCATACGCTCGTTAAATTGCGTGATATATGGCGAGGTGAAAAGTCCGACCTTGTATCCCGCATGTCGCAGAATACTGTCCGTCATAGCGCAAAACGAGCCCTTACCGTTAGTTCCCGCAACGTGAATGAATTTCAGCTTGTCCTGCGGATCGCCGAGTGCCGAGCAAAGCTCTCTGACACGCTCAAGTCCAGGGTTGCAAAAGGTCCAATTTATTGAGTGTATATATTCGATAGCTTGTGTGTAGTTCATCACAAAAAACCTTTCTCTATAAGCTTTTTGATCAACTTATTCTTATATATCACGCACAGTATGGTAATCTCCAGCGGAGCAATCACAAAATACAGAGGGATACGCCACAATACCGGCAAGCCGTAAATCGCAAACAGTCCTATCGGCTTGATTATCATTGAACCTACAACGTGCGCAATTGCAGACGGAAATATTATTCTTGAATATCCGTGCTTTTTGAAAACGTACTTTGCTAAAAAGCCCGACACCACGCCCACCGACATAGCGCCGATAGTCACGACCAGATTGAGCGGATATATTTGTCCTGAAAGAAAGTAGCTTACAATGTCTGCGGCAAGACCGACGATACCGCCCACCACAGGTCCAAACATAATGCCCGCCATAAGTATAGGCAGGTTTTCAAATGTGATTCGGAAAAGTCCTGCGCCGAAATTAAGCATACTCTTGCAGAAAATTCCTATGACAACGCTCATAGCTGTAAGCATTGCCGCCGTTGTCAATGACATTACCGTTCTGAAAATTCCAATTCTTCGCTCGTGTTTGTTAAGCATAAAAAAATTCTCCTTTCCTCACAGCATATGGCAGGAAAGAAGAAGGTCTTTTGCCGTATGAAGCGGGATGCAGAGCAATGACCGCAGCGGCCCCAAAAAACCGCTTTCGTCCGACCGGCAACTCCCCGTCCCGTCGGCACTTCACGCCAATACTCTTACTCTTCTGAAATTGAATATGCATACATTATATATCACTCGCCGCGCTTTGTCAAGAGCCGACGCAAATTTCGCCAAAATTTCTCTACAAAAGCTGATTGTCCTCTTGAAAAAAAGT
>JAZRFU010000133.1:0-5742 GCA_045643865.1 Eubacteriales bacterium | reverse complement strand
GCGCCGAGCGCTATCGGGTGCTGTGACCTTTCAAGAAAGTTAAGATACGCTCCGTGCGCGTTATCAACGGCAAGCAGTACGCCGCGCTCATGACACACGCGGGCAATTTTCCCGATGTCCGACATATTTCCAAGATAGTCGGGCGAGGTTATATATACCGCAACGGGCGGTTGCTCCGCCTCGTCGAGATATTTTTCCACGTCGGCGGCGCAAAGATGGCAGGAAAGATACGACGGGCTGTCACAAATCAGCCAATCAACGTCAAGATCCAACAGGGCTGCGGCACTGACAAATGCCTTGTGCGCATTTCTCGCGGCGGCAATCTTGACTCTTTTTTGTCCGCGCGCCTTGGCGAAAAGCGTTATCAGATATAGCATTGCGCGAATTGAGAGCGACGAGCCCTCTGCCGAGTAAAACGTATGTGCACCGAAAAGCTCGCCTGCATTTTTCTCGCTCTCGCGGATTATACCGTCCGCCGAATAGAGCGAATCCGCACCGCGTATCTCGGTGAGGTCGCAGAGGTTGACGGGCGCGCCCTTTCCCTTGTGTGCGGGCATGTGCAACCGCACGTTGCGCTCCGACGCGTATTTTTCAACAAATGAACAAATCGGAGTGTTCATATATTACTCCATATCCTTTGCCACGGCAAGCATAATGGCACATTCCATTCTCTTTTTGAACAGCTCGCAGCCCTTTTTGTAAACGCCCGTTACAGAGCCGGTAGCGTGATATGCGTTTGCCGCACATCCGCCCGAGCAGTGAAGACGCGCCCAGCAATCTCGGCACTCCTCGCGAGCATAGACGTTGCAGGCGGCAAACTCGCACTGTCTTTCCACGTTGGTAACGCCGTCGTATATGTTGCCGAGCTTGAATTTCTCGTCGCCAACGAACTGATGGCAGGGATACAGATCGCCCCAAGGCGTGACTGCCATATATTCAGTTCCCGAGCCGCAGCCCGAAATGCGCTTATAAATGCAAGGACCGCCCTTGAGGTCGATCATATAATGATAGAAAGTAAATCCGCGTCCCTCTCTGTGTCGCTCAAGCATAAGAGCGGCAAGTTGCTCGTACTGATCCTTAACTATCTCGATATCCGCGTCGGTAAGCTCCGCGGGATCGCCCTCAGCGCAAACGACGGGCTCCATACTCAGCTCATTAAAGCCGAGATCGAGCATGACCTTTATATCATTGAGAAAATCGGGGTTTGCATGCGTAAACGTGCCGCGCATATAGTAATTTTTGCCCTCGCGCGCCTCGACAAGCTTCTGGAACTTGGGAACTATGGTGTCAAAGCTTCCCTTGCCTGCGTAGTCCACGCGGAAGCGGTCGTGTATCTCGCGTCTGCCGTCCAAGCTGAGTACGACGTTACTCATTTCGCGGTTGGCAAAATCTATTACGTCGTCGTCGATAAGCATACCGTTGGTGGTAAGTGTAAAGCGGAAATTCTTGCCCGCGTCCTTTTCGATACTGCGAGCGTACGCCACGAGCTGCTTGACTACGTCAAAATTGAGCAACGGCTCGCCGCCAAAAAAGTCAACCTCAAGGTTGTGTCGCTTGCCCGAATTTTCAACGAGAAAATCAAGTGCACGCTTGCCCACCTCAAAGCTCATCACCGCGCGCTCGCCGTGATATTTTCCTTGGCTTGCAAAGCAATACGAGCAGTTGAGATTGCAGGTGTGCGCGATATGTAAGCAGAGCGCCTTGACGACGCCCGACGTCTTTTGCTTAAGTGTATCCGCCATTGGCTCAAAGGTGTCGGGCACAAAGAGCTTGCCCGCGTCACAAAGCTCGCAGATCTGCGCGTAGCAGTCCTCTATCTCCTCGGCGGTCACCTCGGGCAGATGAGCGTATTTTTCGAGTATTGCGGATTTTATTTCTTGGAGCGATGCGCTCTCAAACATAGCGATAATGTCGTACGCCACCTCGTCCACCACGTGAACAGAGCCGGAGCAGATGTCAAGAACTATATTGTAGCCGCCAAGCTTATACTGGTGTATCATAATCTATCCCCTCTGATAAAAAATCTCAAAAAAATCATTAAAAAAGCCGCCTGCGCGGCGGCATTTTTATGAAACCTATTATTTTCTGTCCTTGCTTTCGCACTGCTGGTTAGCAATACCGCAACTTGTCTTACAAGCAGATTGGCAGGAAGTCTGGCACTCGCCGCAACCGCCGTTCTTTGCGCTCTGGCAAAGATTCTTGGTTTCGATGGTAGTAATGTGTTTCATAATAACACCTCCGTGTTCAAGTTTTATCATTACGTTATTCATTGTATCACACATTTTGCCAAAATGCAATACAAATTCGCAATTTTTTCAAAAAAAGTTTGACGGACAACCCCTGATTGCCCGTCAAATTGGATTTATTCGCGCTCACCGTGCGCCGAGCGCCTTTTCCTGAATGCAACAATACCGAAATGAGTTCCCAGCATAGCGACCACTCCGGCGCAAATATACATCGCCGAGTATATAAAAAGGTCCACCACCAGCTCCTCTATTGACACCCCAAACACAATGGGAAATGCCAACGGAGAGATAATTGGCAGCCACCATAGCTTTTTAATAGCCGTTCCAGACATAATTCCAATGACAATAAAGGTCAGAGGACAAACCATGAAGAACAAAATAATAAGCAATCCCATAAAATCGTGGGGCGAAGAAAATCTCACTATGAGCATGGGAAATATAAGCATAACGGTCACGATCAGCGCCGCCGTGATGACAAGCTTTTTCCAAATTTTCATATAATGTCGTCCTCCCTTGTTTTTATGTATTTCAGCACCTGATTTTCAGCTTTGAAGGGGGCTGTGTATAGCAATTATAGCACGTAAAAAACGGCATGTCAAGGCAAACTCGACTGTATTGATGCCAAAATACACAAAAAACAGCATTTATTCGTCATATTGCATAGTATTTGCAATTTTTTTAACGATAAAATAGTAAAAAGGTCGAATTTCCGCAAAAAAGCAAAAATGCTTGAAAAAGTTGTCTTCTAATGATATAATGGTAGCATGGATAATATTTTTACTTTAACTAGAAAACTTTACAAGGAGTGCTAACAAAAAATGAAAAGAAAGTATGATCCCGCAAAGCTTGAAATCATAGTTTTCGGCGCATACGACGTTATCACGACCTCGGACGGCGGTGCCGGCGGCGGAGATAGCGGTAGTAGCGAAAAGGAAACAGACAAGGGTATATTCGGTGGTGGCTACAACCCCAACGGATGGACCTGATCGACCCCGAGCAAAAATGAAGAGAGAAAAAGGAAGGACAGACAAAAAATGAAACGTTTTAATCTTACAAAAATTGTATCCTTGATGCTCGCATGCATGATGCTTGTGGGTATGATGACAATTCCTACAGTTGCCGCTGAATCGGCAGATAGAGAAGTAGCAATCGTTTCCACCAACGTTGAGTTTGGTGAAACCATTCGTCTTATGTTCGCAGTTAAGACCCCTGCAACAGGTGGCACTACCACCGTATCACTTGAAGATGAGGATCAGAATCCTCTTGGTATCAGCCCTGCCCCTGAGTATGACTACGCTGACGAAAACGGACATACTCTCCAAGTGTATATCATGGACATTGGTGTTCCTGCGCATGATATCGCTAAGCAGGTTAAGGTTACCGTTTCCTACACCGATAACATTACCTTCACCGAACAAGGCGATAAGCCAATAACCGCAAGCGCAACTTATAGCGTACTCGAGTACCTCTATACTCGTATATACGTTTCCAGCAAGCTCCCCAACGACAACCCCCTCAAGCCCACCGACGCTGATATCGCAATGTATGATGCACTCATCGCATACGCAAAGGCAGCAGAGGCAGTTTGGAAAGAAAAGGGCAATGTCGTATCGTCTGCTAACCCCATCGCCGCTTATGGATACGTAAGCTGTGAGGGATGCTTGGTAAATGGCGAAAAGGCAGGTATCTACACATCTAGCACTCCGCTTACATTCACGTCCAATCTGACCTACGATTCCAGCACTGAGAAGATCGTTTATATGATAGGCGACGAGGAAATAACTAACGAATATAGAGTGACCGCTGAAAAAGCTGTTACCGTAACCGCAAAAGTTGTTCCCATTAACCAGACCGAACCCGAGCCCTGTAAGCACGAGAACACTGAACCCGCAACCTGTCAGAGACCCGCATACTGTAACGATTGTGGCAACCCTGTGAACGATGAGCTCGGTGATCATAATGTGACCGTTGTTGCTCCTTGTCTTGACGCAACCTGCCAGACAGAAGGATGCAAGCACGTTGTAAAGGCCACGGTTCAGCACGCTGACGCTAATAAGGACGGCAAGTGCGATACCTGTAGCGGAGTTATTACCATTACTTATGAAAAGGTAACTAACGTAAACACTCTCGCTGTTGGCGATCAGATCATCATTACAAACTCAGACGGAACCATTGCTCTCAGCAAAACCCAGAATAACAACAACAGAGGTCAGACCACATTTGATAGTGCTGATGTTCAGGTGATAACCCTTGAAAAAGGAACTGTAGCCAACACGTTCGCGTTCAACGTTGGAGATGGATATCTCTATGCGGCAAGTTCCAGCGCTAACCACCTTAAAACACAAAAAACGAATAATGACAACGGTAGCTGGACAATTACTATCACTGACGGCGTAGCAACCATTATAGCTAATGGTGATTATACAAGAAATATGATGCAATACAATCAAAGCGACTCTTTGTTCTCGTGCTATGATCAGGGCAAGCCGCAAAAGAGTATTGCAATATATGCGCTGAAGATCGACGTTAGCTGCGGTCATGCAGGACTCACAGTAACAGATCCCTCATGTACCGAGGCAGGAAGCAGAGTTGGCACATGTACACTGTGTAACAAGGAAGTAAATGAAACAATTCCCGCAACAGGTCACACCGATGGCGAGTGGATAGTTGATACCGCAGCAGATTGCGCAAATGCAGGTTCTCAGCACAAGGAGTGCTCTGTTTGTGGCGAAATCACAAAGACAGAACCCATCCCTGCAACTAGCGAACACACCTTCGTTGACAGTGTATGTACTACTTGTGGTGCTACTGAAACATCCAGTGGCGGTGAATCCGGCGGTGAATCCGGCGGTGAGTCCGGCGGCGAGGTTAAGGAACCCACAACGGCAACAGTTTTAATTAGTGAGTACGCAGCCGCAAATAGCTGGGCAAATGATAAAAAATACCCCTCAATCATTATGGATAGTAATATCACAGTTACCTCTTCTGGAACAACCAACACAGGAAAATATTATACAAGTGGTAATAACTGGAGAATTTACCAAAGTGAAACCGGTAAAGTTACCATAACCGCCGCAAATGGCAAGACGATTGTATCTGTTAAGATTACTTATACTCCAAATAATTCGGGTTGTTTGACTTATAATAATAGCAACATAACATCAGGTACATCTGTAACAGTCAATGCTGCTTCTATAACGTTTGGAACCGGCAACACCGGATCTGCTACCAATGGTCAGGTAAGAATTACGAGCATCGAGGTTGTTTACAAATAATATCGAACACTCCCAATAGTTAAACAAAACAATCATAAAAGATCCCCCGCGGAATTTCCGCGGGGGATTTTTTGCGGCTATATCTCATATTTGCCTGCCCTTGTGAGGGAAGGTGGCGGCGGAGCCCACGGATGAGTAGAAGATTAGCGTCTTTTACCGTCTATATTGGTGCAAAAGTAGCGTTCATCCTGCTCGCGCGTGTTTAACGGTAAACACGGTGG
>JAZRFU010000132.1:0-7627 GCA_045643865.1 Eubacteriales bacterium | reverse complement strand
AAAACTGTGATATAATTGTCCTATATTTCAAATTTATTCATTTGTTTGGAGATCACTATGGAAAAAATGAAAGTTGGCGTCGTTGGCGCTACGCGTATGGTAGGTCAGAGATTTTTGACTCTGCTTGACAATCACCCCTATTTTGACGTTGTCGCTCTTGCGGCATCCAAAAACAGTGCGGGCAAGACCTACGAGGAGGCACTCGGCGGTCGTTGGAAGCTTGCTACTCCCATGCCCGAGCAGTATAAGAATATGGTAGTTATCGACGCGGAGGACATTGACGCTATGAAGGTGTGTCAGTTCGTTTTCTGCGCGGTCAATATGAAAAAGGACGAGATAAAGGCACTCGAGGAGAAATACGCAAAGGCAGAGATCCCCGTTGTGTCCAATAACTCGGCTCACCGTTGGACGCCCGACGTTCCTATGGTGATTCCCGAGATCAACCCCGAACATCTTGAGGTCATCAAATCGCAAAGAGAGCGCCTTGGCACAAAGCGCGGTTTTATTGCGGTTAAGCCCAACTGCTCTATTCAGGCGTACGTTCCCGAGCTCACCCCTCTCCGCAAGTACGGTATAAAAGAGGTCGTTGCAACTACATATCAGGCGATTTCGGGTGCGGGCAAGACCTTTAATGAGTGGCCCGAAATGATCGACAACATCATTCCCTCCACCGGCGGCGAGGAAGAAAAGAGCGAGCAGGAGCCCCTGCGCGTTTGGGGTAAGGTGGAAAACGGCGAGATCGTCAAGACGACCGACACCGTTATCACCACGCAGTGCATCCGCGTTCCCGTGACGGACGGTCACACGGCGGCTGTATTCGTAAGGTTTGAAAACAAGCCCACAAAGGAGCAGATCCTTGAGGATTGGAAGAACTTTAAGGGACTTCCCCAACAGCTTGGACTTCCCCATGCTCCCGAGCAGTTTATCACCTACTTTGAGGAGGACAATCGCCCTCAGGCAAAGCTCGACCGCGACATCTACGGCGGCATGGGCGTTACCGCGGGACGTCTCCGCGAGGACACTCTTTATGACTACAAGTTCGTAGGTCTTTCCCACAACACGCTTCGCGGCGCGGCAGGCGGCGCGGTGCTCATCGCAGAGCTGCTTTACCGCCTCGGTTATTTTGATTAATCAAATACAAACAAAAAAAGAGGAACGTTGCCGTTCCTCTTTTTCTTTTATTCCTCGACAAGCTCTGTGGATTCCTCTTTGGATTCGTCCTCGTCCTTATCGCGAGATTTCTTTTTATCTTCTTTTGCGTCCTCGTCGTCCTCGTCAACCTTTTCCTTGACTGTTACCGTCGTGGACTCAATTCTATGGTCAAGCACGGATTCAACCTTGATTATAAGGTCGTCCGTTTCAAGATCAAGCGTGCTTCCGTCATCGGGGATCTCTCCGAGCAAGCCGAAAATGTATCCGCCAAAGGTGTCACACTCCTCGGTATCAAACTCGACGCCAAGTGCCTCCGCCGTCTTTTCAAGCGATGCCGAGCCGAGTATCTTCCAGACGTTCTCATTCTCGTCAAGGCACTCTATCTCCTCAACGACGATCTCGTCCTTATCGTCCATATCGCCAACAAGCAATTCGAGCAGGTCGTGAATGGTAATAACACCGCTGGTGCCACCGTATTCGTCAACAACGACCGCGAAATAGTTTCGAGTTTCCTTCATATTGGTGAACAAAACGTCCGCCTTCATATTTTCAGGTACGAAATATGCCTTTTCGCAAGCGACCTTCATCGCCTCGTCAACGCTCTTACATTCCGCTCTGAAGAACTTTTTGATATTGAGAACTCCAACTATCTCGTCCGCGCTCTCTCCGCACACGGGATAATATCCGTGTCTTGACTGCGAGAGCGTCTTCTTCCACTCATCAAGATTATCCTCTCGGTAAAGAATGTCAACGTCGCGGCGGTGTGTGCAAACCTCGGAAATAGAAATGTCGTCAAACTCAAAGATGTTCTGTATCATCTCGTTTTCAAGACTGTCTATTTCTCCCTTTTCGCTACTTGTATCAAGCATGATACGCAGCTCTTCCTCGCTGGCTGCCTCCTCTTCCTCGTGAGGATTGATGCCGAATATACGAAGAATTCCGTTGGTCGTTACGGTCAGTATCCAGACAAGCGGCGCGAAAATGCAGGAAACGAATCTCAAAAGTCCAGAAAGACCGAGAGCTACCTTTTCCGCGTTCTTCATAGCTATGCGCTTGGGAACAAGCTCTCCGAGCACTATGCTGAAGAACGACAGAATAAGCGTGATGATAACAACGAATACCTGCGGCGGTACAACTATTCCCGCGCTCTTTATGTATGCTATCTCGTTGAACCATCTTGTCAGCGGTTCAGCAAAGCTGTCTGCCGCGAATGCAGAGCCGAGCAGTCCTGCCAGAGTGATGGCAACCTGTATTGTGGATAAAAATCTTGATGAATTGTTGGTAAGCTTCAAAAGCTTCTTGGCTTTTTTGTTACCGTCCTCTGCCATTTTTTCAAGCTTAGGCGTGCTTGTGGATACTACGGCTATCTCTGCCGCGGCGAATATTGCGTTTAATGAAATAAGTATTACCTGAAGTAATAACGGCCCTATATATTCCATGTTAAAAAAATGTTTCTCCTGATGTTAAGTGTATTTTTGTGTTTTTGATAATATGATGCGTTGTATTTTACTTAAATTTCTCTATTCTCTGCTAAAAATAGCAAAAAAAGCACGACCTACCCGAAATTCTTCTTTCCGTTAGGCCATGCACCTGTATTATGAGATATAATGAAATTGATGTACAACAGTTACGACATTACATATAAACGTAGTATTGTCCGTACTATCACCGTCGTCCATTTTATTATATACCTATCCTTTCTCGATTCAATGTGCCATAATCATACCATATAAGTCCCCCAAAGTCAAGGAATAACGCCTCTTATTAACACTTTATTTACAACCAAGTAACAAAAACGCCATCTTTTTACCGCTTCATCTAAAAATCCGCATTTGGATTGCTAACAACGAAAAATTCATTTTGAAAAAAAGGATTTTTCTTAATTCTCTTGACAAAATAATATTAAAGTGATAAAATAATATCAATAAGGGAGTAATCAGCGTAAAAACGGTTAAAAATAACCCTGCGCGATAAAGTCAACATCATGAGCTTTCGCTCTGGCTTTATTCTTAAGTGATGAGACTTATCTGTTCTTCGGGCGGATAGGTCTTTTTTCATTACCCAGAGCTCCGCACCAAGAAAAAACATATTATTACAATAAAAAAGGAGAAAAACATGAAGGAGTATCTTTCATCCTCTGCCGAGGTTCTTGATTCCCTTTCCTCCTCGCAAAACGGTCTCAGCACCGCAGAGGCGGCAAGCCGACTTGAGAAAAACGGCAAAAACAAGCTCGTTGAGGGCAAAAAGGAGTCCATGCTTCACAGATTCTTCAAGCAGCTCGCAGAGCCCATGACCATCATTCTTCTCGTTGCCGCCGCGGTCTCCGCGTTTATGGAGGTTTACGAGGGAATTTCAAGCGGTCATTTCGCATTCCCCACCGACGTAGTTATCATTCTCGCCGTAGTTCTTATTAACGCTATTCTCGGCGTTATTCAGGAGAGCAAGGCGGAAAAAGCGATCGAGGCGCTTCAGGAGATCGCCGCTGCTACAAGTAAGGTCATTCGTGACGGTCACCAGATAACCGTTCGAAGCGAGGATCTCGTAGTCGGTGACATTATCGTGCTTGAAGCAGGTGACGCAGTTCCCGCAGATGCGAGAATAATCGAGTGTGCCTCTATGAAGATCGAGGAAGCGGCGCTGACGGGAGAATCCGTTCCCGTTGATAAAAAAGAGGAAGTTCTTGTTGCTAACGCAAACGGCGACGTTTCGCTTGGCGACCGCAAAAATATGGTATTTATGGGCTCTACCGTCGTTTACGGACGCGGCAAGGCAGTTGTTACCGCAACGGGTATGGATACCGAAATGGGTAAGATCGCAGACGCGCTCGCTCAGGCAGAGGAAGGAAAAACTCCTCTCCAGATAAAGCTCAGTCAGCTCAGCAAAATACTGACCGTGCTCGTTATCGGTATTTGTATTCTGGTATTCGGCATAAACATCGTTCGTGAGATCCCCTCCATTCAGGCAGGCACGTTTGATTTCACCTCGATACTCGACTTCTTTATGATAGCAATATCGCTGGCAGTTGCGGCAATCCCCGAGGGACTTGCAACCGTTGTTACCATCGTGCTTTCTATCGGTGTTACCAATATGTCCAAGAGAAACGCTATCATTCGTAAGATGACCGCAGTTGAAACGCTTGGCTGTACACAGATAATCTGCTCCGACAAGACGGGTACGCTTACCCAGAACAAGATGACCGTCGTTGACCATTTCTGCTCCGACGAGTCCTTGCTTGCAAACGGCATGTCGCTCTGCTCCGATGCAGAATACGACGTCAACGAAAACGGCGCGATCGGTGAGCCCACCGAGTGTGCGCTCGTCAACTACGCTTATTCTCTCGGTCTTGACAAGAACGAGCAGAAGAATCTTCTCGTCCGTATCGGCGAGGTTCCCTTTGATTCGGGCAGAAAGATGATGTCTACCGTTCACAAGGACGGTAACGGTGCACTGATACAGTTCACCAAGGGCGCTCCCGACGAGGTGCTCAAGAGATGCACCAAGGCGCTCGTGGGCGGCGAGATCGTTGAAATGACCGACGCAATACGCGCAGACATTCTCGCGGCAAACAAGGCAATGGCAGACAAGGCACTCCGTGTTCTCTCCCTTGCTAAAAAGGATCTCGATGCAGCGCCCGCTGTTTATGAGTCCGACGCAGTTGAATGTGACCTCTGCTTTATCGGACTTGTAGGTATGATTGACCCCGTTCGTCCCGAGGTAAAGCCCGCTATCGACGAGTGTCGCGCGGCTGGCATACGCCCCATTATGATAACGGGTGACCACAAGGATACCGCCGTTGCTATCGCGATGCAGCTTGGCATAATCACCGATGCTACACAGGCGATCACGGGTGCCGAGCTTGACAATATCTCCGACGAGGATTTCGAGGTTCTCGTTGAAAAATACAGCGTTTACGCGCGTGTTCAGCCCGAGCATAAGACCAGAATAGTCAACGCTTGGCGTAAAAAGGGCAAGGTCACCGCTATGACGGGTGACGGCGTTAACGACGCTCCCTCCATCAAGAACGCTGACATCGGCGTCGGAATGGGTATCACGGGTACGGACGTTACCAAGAACGTAGCCGATATGATCCTTACCGACGACAACTTTGCAACCATCGTTTCCGCAGTTGGCGAGGGACGCCGCATCTACGACAATATCCGTAAGGCGATCCAGTTCCTGCTCGCGTCCAATCTCTCCGAGGTTCTGACGATATTCTTCGCAACGTTCCTGCTCCCCGTAGGAGTTTCGATATTCGCTCCCGTTCACCTTCTCTTTATCAACCTTATCACCGACTCGCTTCCCGCTCTGGCTCTCGGTATGGAAAAGCCCGAGTCCGACATCATGAAGCGTCAGCCGCGTAACTCCAAGGAAGGAGTATTCGCAGGCGGTATGGGCTTTGCGATCTTCTATCAGGGACTTCTCGTTACCATCATCACTCTTGTTTCTTACTTTATCGGCGCTAACGTGCTTGCAGGTATGCATCACGCTGAGGCGATTGCCGCAGGAGAATATTCCGCCGCAATGCTGGGTACGTCCATGGCGTTCCTCACGCTCTCCATGGCAGAGATATTCCACGCGTTCAACATGCGCTCGCTCACCGGCTCCATCTTCACAATGAACAAGCAGAATGCTTGGCTGTGGGGCGCGGGCTTGGTTTCCTTCCTGCTCACCACCGCGGTCGTTGAGATAGACTTCTTTGCAAATGCATTCTCACTCGCTCACCTTGATCTCACCGAGTACGGAATCGCAATGGCTCTTGCCATTCTCGTAATTCCCGTGGTTGAGCTTGTAAAGCTCATCACCCGTATGGTGCAGAAGCACAGAAGCTAATAATTAAAGAAAGTAAAATAAAAAATCAGCGCGTGTCCGTAATGGACACGCGCTTTTGTTTTTTGTTTGTTCGTTTATTTATTCAATGCTGTCGGGAATAAGCTTATTTCCGTTCTCGTCGGTCACGTCGCTTCCGTAGACGTTCTTACTTTCTTTGGACTGTATGAGATCGGTAACATCGCTTGTATGAGTATAATTGTATGTATTATCCTTTATCTCTACGTTGAGAGTCTGTACGAGATTTATCGCTATTCCCTTCTTGTTGTCGCGGGTGGCGTCCGGGTCATCAGAGTTTGATCCAAATGTACAATTTCTGATATAAACGTCCTTTGCATTCTGAATGTGGATAGAGTATCTCTGCTCATTATTTACGAACTTACAGCCCTCAATAACGATATTCATACAGCACATTCCGTTTTCGTTGAACTTTTCTCCGCCTATCTCGTTGTATATCGAAATGGGCGCGTGTCCGGAGTTGTTAAAGTTATCGCTATCATATCCAACGTTTTCAAACAGACACTTGGATATAAGTATGTCACGCGGCACGGTCGCTTCACCCCAAATTATCTCATTGGAAAGCTTAACCGCTGTTGCCGCGAGGTTACGGAACGTGCAGTTCTTAATAGTAGCTCCAACCGTCTTGACAAGAATTCCGCGCGCACGGTTGTTCTCAATCAGTACGTTGTCAAACGTAAAGTTAGCACTGTTGCGCGAGAGGTTATCGACAAGCACCTTATTGTCCATTTCCCAATGGTTGTCGGAAAGGTCATATCTTGGCTGAGTCTTGCCTTCTCCGTCATGATACAAAGCGTCCCAGTTGATAGCGTCCTCGGAAACTGTTACCTTGTAGCAAGAATAAGTACAGGTAACGTCCACGTTTCCGTTATCGCGGTGCATCACATACGTTCCGCCACCGCCGCCCTGCGTTGAATCGTCAAGTGCGGGTGTATCACATACTATCTCGCCCTCGTTGGTGTAGATATATACGCGCTGACCCTTCTGGAAGGGATTGCAATAGTCGCCGGCAGTTCTCTTGAATCTCTCGAATCTGTACCAAGACTGATTGTTCTTATAGACTATAGTAACCGTTCCGTCGCCGTTATCAATAATATCGTGCAGACGCGCACTGTCGCCTCTCTGGTTACTTCCGTCGTCCGCCATGTTCTCAAAGCGACAGGACGTAGCATTAACGCCCTCCTCACCCATAAATACGTGAGTTGCGTCAGTGGAGCTGATACGGGGTGTAGCGCCGCGATAATTGCCGTTACCGTCCTGCCACACCTCAAAGTCAATTCCAAGCTGCTCGCCGAGAGCCACGTATTTATCGTAGGTTTCCTTATCTATAACGTATCCGTTTCCAACGGTGTTATGGACTCTTTCAAGATTGATGCCCTTAAGCACTCCGGTGCCGATTCCCGCGCCGTTGGGGTTAGCAGTTGCGCTTATAGCAAAGTTGGACGAGTTACTGTACATAACCATGTCCTTGAACTTGATGTTCTGCGAATTTTCTATATTGATACCGTTGGTGTAAGAGCCATTCATATTAAGACGGCAAGCAAAAACATCTCCCACGTTTATCTTGTTGTATATCTGCGTGGGGAGCGTGATGGTCATAGTTCCGTCATCGTTTATCACCGTGCCCTTG
>JAZRFU010000131.1:0-18948 GCA_045643865.1 Eubacteriales bacterium | reverse complement strand
CTTACGCAGTATCTTATGATTGCAATCAACCACCAGATCGCTACGGGAGCCACAATGAGTATTGCCAGAATTCTTAAAATGACAACAAATTCATACGCGCTATTGGATATAAGAGAGGTGAATTCCGGGAGCGAGCAAATGATGATCTTGATAATTACAAATGTTGTTGTAAGCCAATATATCTTCTCGGTGGCATTCAGCTTGCCGCGCTTACGTTGACGGCTTATCGCCTCACCCTCGTACATCATACCCAACCATATAAGCCCCTCAAAAAGATTCTTGTATGCAGGTATAACAATCATTAACTCCAATATGGCAAATATGAACACAAATACAAGTGATCCCACGCTTTGCTCGCTGTCACCGAAAATTTTGGAGATCAGGATTATTGCACCAACTCTTGCAACAGACAAGACCGTCGCCTTCCAAAATCCCGTTATCGCCTCGGATATTCTTGTGCTGATATATCCGAGATTGGAAAGCGCAAAGCATAAAATAACGTATCCGATAAAATCGGGAAGCGGATCTATTATTGACCACGAGGGATCGAATAAAAATAGAAATGCAAAAGGGATAAGGGAAAAACCGGCGTTTCTATTCAGCTTTCCGCTCATATTCCCTCACCCCCATGAATTTTATTTTTTCTTGCGTTTTTTTGATTTTGGATTATTTTTCTTGGATTGTAGCTTTTCGTTGCGCTGCTTCAGCTTATTTTCAAAGTATTCCTTTGTTCCGTCAATAACGCGCTGATCTCTCTCATCCTGTAGTTCGTGCATTTTGTTGATAAACTCAAAGCGAGATTTCTTGCGTTGCATATCTTCCTGTCCTGCGGGACATATCATCGCATAGCATTTGAATATGAGAAAGGCATTCATTACTGTGTACATAACGTTTAATATAAGCAACAGTGTCATAAAGAATGACTTGTCGCTCTCGAAAATATTTTCGGGCAGCATAAGCACCAAATAGAAAAGGTTGAATATAATGACAAAAACAATATTCCGTATTGCTTTTTGACGAGTGTCGGGATATTCTACACGTCTTGATATATCGGCTATTCCGTAAAGCATTGCAATATTGAATAGCAAATCAACCGCGAATTTTATCCAATCAAATACCCCATCAAGCGCAGAAAGACCTATTGAAAATCCAAGCTGGCTCTCCGCAAATACGATCACCTCATAAAATGAAAATATAAGAAGGATAACGTTGGCAATGATCGCATACAGGAATGAAGGACCGTATTTATAAAGCTCGCACAAGCCAAGGAACATTATAAATCCGCCTACAAGCACGCCGAAAAATGCATACGGACCCATACCGATAGTTGCCAAAAAAGCAAATATATATCCTATTAGCAATAATCCAAAGCCCATATCGCATTCGTATCCTTTCTGTCAATTTTTAATTTTTAATTAGTTTGTGCTTTTACCTGCCGCTCCGCAGCAGTTTTTGTATTTTTTACCCGATCCGCAAGGACAAGGATCATTTCTGCCAACGCGCTCTGCCGCAGTCTTTCTTACGGTTACGCGAGCCGCCTTGGTCTTACCGTCTGCCATTCCCGCATTTATGGGATTGGCCACCTGAACTCGTCTTATAGGTTGGGCTGCTCTGGGAACTACCGAAAGAATAGTTCTGACAGTCTTTTCCCTTATCTCCTCGACCATAGCATCAAACATATCTCCGCTGACTATACGGTATTCCGTAACAGGATCGCGGTTTGCGTATGCCTGAAGGTTTATCATGCCCTTAAGCTCATCCATACTGTCAATATGCTCCATCCAAGCCATATCTACGTGGCGGAGGAGTATGGAACGCTGAACCTCCATAAAGATTTCTCTGCCGAAAAGCTGCTCTTTTTCGTGGTATTTTGCCAATGCGCGTTCTTCAAGCATTGTGGAGATGTCCTCACGCGTGAGACTTGACAGCTCCTCGTCGGTATATCTGAAATCCTTATCGTCACATATATAACCGAGAGCCGCACGCAACCCGTCAAGCTCCCATTCGCGCGGAGTTTCATCGGCTGTGTGAACTGCAACGCATTCTCGGATGCTTGAGATCATCATTTTCTTTATAGTGTCGGCAATTCCATCTCCACCGTCAAGCACGTCGTGGCGCTGCTTATATATTACCGTTCTCTGCTGATTCATTACGTCATCGTATGCAAGAACGTATTTACGGCGCTTGAAGTTGTTTGCCTCTATTCTGCTTTGCGCTCCTTCAATGGAGTTTGAAAGTATTCTTGCGTCTATCGGAGTGGTTTCCTCAAGTCCCATGCGATCAACAAGCATAAGAATGCGCTCCGCACCGAACAATCTCATAAGATCATCCTCAAGCGAAAGATAAAATCTTGATTCACCGGGGTCTCCCTGACGTCCGGAACGACCTCTGAGCTGATTATCTATTCTTCGGCTCTCGTGGCGCTCTGTTCCGAGAATGAACAATCCACCCGCATTTCTTACCTTTTCCGCTTCAGGCGCGATCTCCTGCTTGAATTTCTCATAAAGCTCTGAAAAAAGCGCTCTTCCCGCTAAAATTTCCTCGTTGTCGGTCTTTGATGTTCCATTTGCCTGCGATATGATCTCCTCGGGAATTTGTCTGGATCTCATCTCCTGCTTTGCAAGGAATTCGGGATTTCCACCGAGCATAATATCGGTTCCACGTCCTGCCATATTGGTGGATATGGTGACCGCACCAAGCTTACCTGCCTGCGCGACGATCTCAGCTTCCTTTTGATGATATTTGGCATTCAGCACGGTGTGCTTGATGCCGGCCGCCATCAATCGGCGCGAAAGCTCCTCGGACTTTTCAATGGATACTGTACCGACAAGAACGGGCTGTCCTTTGGCATGACATTCCTTGATCTGCTCTATAACCGCAGTATATTTTCCGTTTACCGTTTTGTAAACTCTGTCAGGATGATCCACTCTTATCATCGGCTTATTAGTGGGCACCTCAACGACGTCGAGCTTATATATGTCCTTGAATTCCTCTTGCTCTGTCAGTGCCGTTCCCGTCATTCCGGAAAGCTTATTATACATTCTGAAATAGTTTTGGAATGTAATAGTTGCAAGAGTTTTGTTTTCCTTTTCGATCTTTACGCCCTCTTTTGCCTCGATCGCCTGATGAAGTCCGTCGGAGTAGCGTCTACCGTACATCATACGTCCTGTAAATTCGTCTACGATGATAACGCCCTTATCAGTTACGACGTACTGCTGGTCACGGAACATGGTACCGTGTGCCTTTATTGCCTGATTAACGTAGTGCATAAGCTCTGCGTTTTCAGAATCCGTGAAATTATCTACGCCGAAGAATGCCTCTGCTTTTTTAGCTCCACGGGGAGTAAGAATAGCATTTCTCGCCTTTTCATCGACGATATAATCTGCATCAATATTGTCCTGTTCTTCCTTGTTATCTATCTCCTTGATAACAAGCTTTTTCAGGGTGCGTGCAAACTTATCTGCTCTATCGTACATATCTGTGGGATCCTCACCCGCACCAGATATGATAAGAGGAGTTCTTGCCTCATCAACGAGTATGGAGTCCACCTCGTCGATAATAGCAAAGCTATGTCCTCTTTGCACCATCTTCTCTTTATAAACGACCATGTTGTCGCGCAGATAGTCAAATCCAAATTCGTTATTTGTTCCGTACGTTATATCGGAAAGATATGCCTTGCGCTTTTCATCGGGAGAAATTCCGGGGATAACCAATCCGGTTGTCAATCCCATGAATTCATATACTCTGCCCATCTCCTCGCTGTCACGTGTTGCAAGATAGTCGTTCACGGTTACGATATGAACTCCATTGCCTGCAAGAGCGTTAAGATATGCAGGGAGAGTTTCAACAAGAGTTTTACCCTCACCCGTTTTCATCTCTGCGATTCTACCCTGATGAAGAATGATGCCACCAAGCAACTGCACGTGGAAGGGACGCTTGCCGAGCACGCGATCGTCTGCCTCTCTTACAGCGGCAAATGCATCGGGCAAAATGTCGTCAAGTGTTTCACCGTTAGCCAGACGCGCTTTAAGCAACGGTGTGGTTGCCTTAAGCTCGTCGTCTGTCATCGCGGCGTATTTATCCGCCAACGCTTCTATTTTATCGGCTATTTTCTCAAGCTTTTTTATTTGCTTTTCACTATAAGTACCGAAGATTTTAGTAAACAATCCCATATTCTAATTGCTTCCTTTCGTAAGCTAAAGTAATCAGTTTATATGCGTTTTGAAATTAAAAGTACAGTCAAATGCACACAAAACCGCATTATAAATTATATTATACTACATTTTTTAAGTTAAAGCAACTGATTTTTGTAAATTTTCGCAAAACACTTGAAATATGCCCGAATTTGTAATATAATTTAAGCGTAGAATTACAAATGAGCTGAATCCGAACGGAGATTTTATGAAAAAGATAAATATTGTTTTGTGTGAGCCGGAAATTCCTCAAAACACGGGAAATATAGCGCGAACCTGCGCGGCAACAGGTGCTTCCCTGCACCTTATACGTCCTCTGGGATTTGAGATAGATAATGCCAAGCTCAAGCGCGCCGGACTTGACTACTGGGACAAGCTTGATATAACATATTATGACGGACTTGACGATTTTTTTGCAAAGCATTCCGACGTTGAGGTGTATTTCTTTTCCACCAAGGCAAAGCGCCGTTATTCCGACGTGAAATATTCCGACGATGTGTGGATAATGTTCGGCAAGGAAACCCGAGGATTGCCCGAGGATCTTCTCGCGCGGCATCCAGACACCTGCGTCAGAATTCCCATGCGCGATAAATTAAGATCGCTCAATCTTTCCAATTCGGTTGCAATAGCCGTATATGAAATACTCCGTCAGGATGATTTTGACGGTCTTTTGGACCACGGAGAGCTTACTACTCTGTCGTGGGATTAAAAATCACGGAGAAACGTATGAACAAAAACAAAAAGGTTACCGTCGCAATGAGCGGCGGAATTGACAGTGCCGTGGCGGCTCTGCTTGCAGTAAATCTGGGGTATGATACGTGCGGAGCAACCTTGAAGCTGTGTCCTGAAAGCCCCTGCTCAACGGATAATGCAAACAAGGATATCGAAGATGCCGCCTCTATATGTAAGCACATCGGAATTCCTTATTCCGTATATGATCTTAAAGAAAAATTCAGAGACACAGTTATACAGGATTTTATAGATCGTTATATGGAGGGGGCAACGCCTAATCCTTGTGTTGTGTGCAACAAGCACCTTAAATTTGGGGCTTTGTTGGACATTGCGCTTGAAAACGGTTCTGATTATATAGCAACGGGACATTATGCAAATATAGAACAGCGTGATGACGGCAGATTTTTGCTCAAAAAAGCGACAGATCCTAAAAAGGACCAGACGTATATGCTTTGGACACTTTCGCAGCATCAATTATCTCACACGATTTTCCCTCTTGGCAAGCTTACAAAGGACGAGATAAGACGAATAGGAGAGGAAAACGGATTCGTCAATGCCCATAAGAGCGACAGTCAAGATATATGCTTTGTTCCCGACGGAGATTACGCATCATTTATCGAAAGGCAGATAGGATATGAATATCCTTGCGGTAATTATATTGACGAGGACGGAAATGTTCTCGGCTCTCACAAGGGTATGATACACTATACTGTAGGTCAGCGGAAGGGCTTGGGAATATCTATGGGCAAGCATATTTTCGTCACTCAAAAAAATGCGGCTGACAATACGGTAACGCTTGCAGACGAGGACCGTCTTTTTACAAACAAGGTGATCATAAGAAATATCAACCTCATTCCCTTTGACACCTTGGAAAATTCTATGCGCGTGGAAGCTAAAATAAGATACAGTCAAAGCGTGAGCGCTGCAACCGCTACTCAAACGGGCGACGATGAGATAACGCTTGTATTCGATCAACCGCAACGCGCCCCCGCTAAAGGACAATCTGCGGTCATGTACTGCGGAGATACTGTTATCGGTGGCGGAATAATTCAATAAATAAAAAGCACGTTGAGTGTATCAACGTGCTTTTTATTCGGTTTTATAGCATTACAGGCAAATTTCTAAGCTCTGCGTTCTTGATTTGGCTGTTTATTTCATATGCATACGCTTCAAAATATTTGGCGTTAGAGGAAACTATACCAATATCACGCATATCATCTGCAATAAGCGCGCATATCGTTTCTATTTTGTCTATTATCGCATCCGTATCATCGGCACAATGAGTTATCAGATCCTCTATCATTTGTGATACGTTGTTTAGCCGCGGCAACTCCTTCATGGCGCGAAAGGCCCATTTGTAGTAAGGCATATATGATCTGTTGATCCAGAATACCAATTCAATGGCATGGGTTACAAATTCATTAAGCGCAAGGCGCGCCGCGCCTATCTCGTTGTGCTTGATACAACGCTCGTAGTTATACTGTCCCGCCTGCGCCATATAAAACGCGCAGGATGCCATTCGCTTAAGCCATACGTCGCTCGGCATTTCATTTTTGAGATACTCGCGGAATGCGCTGAACTTTCCTAACGGATCGCAGAACACCTCTCCGTTAGTCGCTTCAGCGAGATAATACGACGGAATATAAAGCCAATCGCTCAAGCTTAAAGGAACGGAGTCCTTGCCCGTATAACGACGGTAAAATTCAGATACAGTAATTACTCCCCGTCCGCTTTCGCCTATGGTGTTTTCTTGGCGGGAGCTTACTATGCCGTGCTCGCGAAGCAGCTTGGAATATGCTCTGAACAAACGGAATCCTATTATCTTTTCATCTTCATCGGTAAGCCACATACAGAAGGACTCGCCAAAGTCATGATCCTGAGAAACAATATCGTCATATCCAAAGCATTCGGAGCCACGACCGACCAATCCAACCGCGATACGATCCTTAAATTCGAGAAATTCATTCTCTATCATCGGTTTCCCAAATTGTTCGTAAAAGCTTTTTGAAAGCTCAATTCCCTTCATATATTCTGTCCACCAATTCCTTCAAGGTCTTTTCATATTCAAAATATCCAAAAAATGCAAATGACGGATAGCATTTTGAACACAAAAACGCAAAATTGCCATCGTGCTTGTTCTCAACGGAATTAAGATTTTCCCACGCCTGCTCCATAGTATCATATATCCTCTCGTCGCAAGGATCGATACTATAATAAATATGAGCTATATTTACCAAGCTGACTGCTATCTCACCGCCGCAGCTCTCATGCTTTTTTAGTATATCAATAGCGCACATACACGAGTCGATTGCCGATTCAAGATCACCGAGATCGGTATATGCCGACGAAACGTTGTTGTAGTAAGCAGCCATCTTATAATCGTCGGCATCAAGCGTATTTTTGTATATAACTCTGGCTTTATCATAATATTTCATAGCCGTCGCCGCATCTCCGAATGATTTTATCGTGGTCGCTCCGTTAAGATATAAGGTTCCCGATGAAACAGCATGATCCCAGCCATTCTTCTCAACGATCTCAAACGCCTCATATACCACAGACAGTCCCTTTTCCTTGTTGCCAACTCGTCTGAAATATCCGATCTCCTCGTTCAATATTTCAAGCATGCCGCGCACGTCGCCAAGATTCCGCGCCTCGCGTTCCCAATATTCAAGCAATTTACCTACGCCGTCAAGATCGTTTTTGGCAAAAAGATCGTCCAGCTTGCCTATTATGCGCGCCGTGGGTATCGTATCATACGATTCCTTGGAGCAAGATTGGCACTGAAACACGTCATTCATACACGCATCCTCCTTCGATATGGATTGAGAAAATTATATCATAACCAAAACAAATTTGTCAATGCTTTTTTACCATTTTTCACAAAACATATTGACTTTGCGCTTCAAATGTTGTATAATATATAATCCCAATAATTAAAGTACTTGATAAGGAGGTGACGCTATGCTTGATACATTTTACAGTAATATTTCTCCAACTGCAACGGTCATTATTGCTATATCAATAATGCTGTTCGGCGGTTTCGCAATGACGCGGCTCACAAAGTTGCTCAAGCTACCTAACGTCACCGCTTATATACTTGTGGGAATACTTATCGGTCCTTTTTGTCTGAACATTGTTCCCGCTACCGTCATTGAGGGAACTGACTTTATTGCCGATATTGCGCTTGCATTTATCGCGTTCAGTGTCGGTGAGTTTTTCAAGCTCTCCACGCTCAAAAAGAACGGTGTGAAAACGGTAGTGATAACTCTTTTTGAGGCATTACTGTCGGCCGCACTGGTATTCATACTTACCTTCTTTATTTTGAGATTGGATATAGTATTCTCATTAGTCCTTTCTGCGCTCGCATCTGCAACCGCGCCTACCTCAACGGCTATGACCATACGTCAAACCAAAGCCAAGGGAAATTTCGTTGATACACTCTTACAGGTAATCGCGCTTGACGATATGCTTAGCTTGATCGCATTCAGCGTTGCAATATCCGTTGCAGGCGTTTTCCTATCATCAGGACGTCAGTTATCGGTGCAAGACGTCATTACGCCCTTGCTTATCAATATAGGCGTTATGGCAATAGGCGGATTTTTCGGATTTTTCCTGAAGCTCCTCATGCCTAAGAAACGAACCGTCGATAACCGTCTTATAATTCTTATTTCAACGCTGTTTTTGTTCTGCGGCATATGTACGTTGCTTGATATTTCCCCTCTGCTTGGTTGTATGGCGATGGGAATGGTATATATCAACGTTACCGAGGACGATAAGCTATTCAAGCAGATAAATTATTTCAGCCCACCGATATTGTTGCTGTTTTTCGTCAGATCGGGAATGAATCTTCAACTTAATTCCCTATTCTCTCCGACGGGTAATTCAACGGGCGCGCCGATAATCCTTATTGCATTGCTTTATTTCGGAGTGAGAATGATAGGCAAATATGCAGGTGCTTTTCTTGGAGCATCGGTTGTTAAGGCGGATAAAGGCGTTCGCAATTATCTCGGACTTGCACTTATTCCGCAAGCGGGAGTTGCCATCGGTCTTGCGGCAATGGCGGCAAGAACTTTGGGTGGCGAGATTGGCGACAATCTACAGACGATTATCTTGTCGTCGAGTATTCTTTATGAGATAATCGGTCCTGCCTGTGCCAAGCTTTCGTTATATCTGTCCGGCTCGTTCTCCGATAAGCTCGAGGACATTGTCCCGATAAACACTGTCAATGAAGACGGCACGCCGAAGCGCGAGGTTGATATATTGATCGAACGAATCAATAAGATACGCTCAGAAATTCCGGAAGCTACACACGTAGAACATTCTGTGGAGGAGCAGGCGTTCATTGAAGCGGCAGATGAGCAATATGAAGCGCTTTATGAGCTTCAAAAGCGAAGAATGATGCGTCGCAAATAAACAAGAAAGGAATGTTTTTATGCTTACTGTAAATTTATTTGAGGTTGCCGATCCCATAAGCAAGCTGCTTGGAGAATGGGCCACCAAGCTTGATATATGGTCAATTCTGCTTAGAATAGGCATATCCGTGATATTCGCGGCAATAATCGGTTGGGAGCGCTCCGCAAAGCGTCATGCCGCAGGTCTGCGCACGTTTATGCTGGTTTCGCTTTCCGCAACTATGGCTATGCTTGTTGATTTATTTATAATACAGTCGTCGGGCGGCGGATTTCCGGTCGTTTCTGCGGCTATGGTAATAGGAATAGCAATAATCAGCTCCAACTCCATACTTTACAGCTCTAAAAGTCAGATAAAGGGACTGACAACTGCTGTCGGTCTTTGGGCAGTGAGCTTTCTTGGATTGCTCATAGGCGCAGGATACTATACCGTATCTCTTGTAGCATTTGTTGCTATGCTCTGCTGCCTCTCCCTGTTCCCCTCGCTCGAAAGACGCTTTAAGAACAAATCAAATCATTTTGAGATACATCTCGAGCTTAAGAGCAAGGAAAATCTCCAGAACTTTGTTACCACAATACGTCAGCTTGGACTTAAAATAGATGATATTGAGGTCAATCCCGCGTATATAAATTCGGGCTTGAGCGTGTACTCAATAGCGCTTACTATACAAAGTGGAGAGCTTAAGAAATATAAGACTCACTCCGAAATAATCGAGGCGCTGAAATCTATCGAGTATATACACCATATAGAAGAAATGACGTAAATCAATACGGCATCGCAGACATTGCGGTGCCGTCATTTTTTATCATGATAAATTTGTATTTTGGTAGTGACAAAATTCGCAATATATGTTATAATTAATATATATTGTAATTATTGGATCAGGAGGCATAATCATGGATATAGAAATACTTGTAGTTTGTATTGCGCTTTTCGTTATGTGTCTTTGCTCGCTCGCGCTCACAGTTGCCATGTGGAAAAAGCTCGATAAGCTTTCTCAAAAAGACAATGATGATAATGATAAAAAGCTGGACGAGCTTAAGGAAAGCATTTACAATGAATTTTCCAGAAATCGCTCGGAGCAGAATAATTCCGCTATCGCACAACGTCAGGAAATAGCCAAGCAAATATCAGACATCAATAAAAGTCTTGAAAAATTGAACACTACCAATCAGGAGCAGCTCATACGCATATACCGCGAAATGGCTGCGGGAATAAACAATATTCGCGAAAAGAATTCTGAGCTTACTGAAAAGCAAAATCAAAAAATAGAATCTGCTCTTGATAAGATACAGCAAAGTAACGAGAAAAAGCTTGAGGAAATGCGCGTTGTGGTTGATGAAAAGCTCACCTCTACACTGACGCAAAGATTGGACAGCTCCTTTAAGACCGTGTCCACACAACTTGAAAATCTTTACAAGGCACTTGGTGAGATGAAAGAAATGTCAGGCGGAATCACGGAGCACGTAACCTCGTTAAACCGCGTGCTTACAAACGTAAAGGCAAGAGGAACTTGGGCAGAGGTACAGCTCAAAAACATTCTCGACCAGACCATCCCTAATATGTACGTTGAGAACTTTGCACCGCGCGCATCCAGCAAGGACAGAGTCGAGTTTGCCATCAAGATCCCGTCGGGCGAAAACTATTCCGAAATTACATATCTCCCTGTGGACTCCAAATTTCCTATGGAAGATTATGTCCGTCTTTGTGACGCGGCTGACCGCGCTGATCCCGAGGGACTTGCCACGGCAAGAAAGGCGCTTGAAGACCGAGTACTCCAAGAGGCAAGAGATATAAGAAAATATATAGACGTGCCTAAAACAACTCCGTTTGCAATCATGTATCTTGCTTGCGAGGGACTTTACGCGGAAATCGCGGCATCTCCAAACGGTCTGCCCGAAAGATTGCAGAATGAGTACAATATTATGATTTCGGGTCCGTCCACAATAACCGCGTTGCTCAATTCCCTCTCACTTGGCTTCAGAATTGCCGCTATCAACGAGAAGGCAAACGAAGTGCGTAAGATACTCTCAGCCGTCAAATCTCAATATGAGACATTCTCGGGCGTGCTGGCCAAGGCGAAAAAGAAGATCGACGAGGCGGGTAAATCTCTCGATGAGGCACAACATAGAAACGACATGATACAGAAAAAGCTTAAAGCTATTGAGGAGGTTGACGTCAGAGAATCCGACAACGTGCTCGGAATTTCCGATGCCCCTATGCTTGATGCTTATTCTGATGATGATAACTGAAAGGTAAAACAATGATACTTGCGGCTACATGCCTTTTCGGGCTTGAAAAACAGCTCGGAGAAGAAATTGACTCTCTGGGTCTTAAAAGAATTGAAACTATTGACGGACGCGTGCTTTTCGAGGGCGAAGAAAAGGATATCCCTCGTGCCAATATCAATCTGCGACTTGCTGAGCGCATCTTTATCGTTCTCGGACGCTTTCACGCCGAGAGCTTTACCGAGCTATTTGACGGCACTAACGAAATACGTTGGGAGGAATGGATAGGGCGCCTTGATGCCTTCCCTGTTTCCGGTCACTCAATAAAAAGTAAGCTGACCTCTATTCCCGACTGTCAGAGTATAGTCAAAAAAGCCATTGTAGACCGTCTTTCCGGAGCTTACGGCATATCTTGGTTTGATGAAACCGGTACAAAATATAAGGTCGAGTTTTTCATCCTCAAGGACGAGGCAATGCTAATGATAGACACATCAGGTGTAGCTCTGCATAAACGCGGATACCGTCCCGATGCGGGTGCTGCTCCATTGCGCGAAACGCTGGCAGCATCTATTGCTCTTACGGGAAGGCCAAGCGAGGACGTGCTTTTCTGGGATCCCTTTTGCGGATCGGGAACGATAGCTATTGAGGCGGCTATGATAGCCCGTAAAATCGCTCCCGGACTTAACCGATCCTTTGCGGCACAGTCCTTTGCGAGAATTCCCGACATTATGTGGCAAAACGCCAAAGATGAGGCGCGCGCTGCAGAATTAAAGGATTCACGCTTTGAGGCGTGGGCATCAGATATTGATGAGGATATACTCGATCTGACATATGAAAACGCTCTGCGGGCAGGGGTGGAGGATTGTCTTAATATATTCGCGGCAGACGCTACCAAGATTAAAAAGCCCGAGGGCAGACGCGGAACTATCGTCTGCAATCCTCCTTACGGCGAGCGCATGGGTGAGATGCAGGAAATCGAGCGCCTTTACAGAGATCTTGGCCGCAATTTCGCGAATTTTGATCCTTGGCACATATATGTGATAACCTCGTGCGAGTATTTTGAAAAGCTTTACGGCAGACGCGCGGACAAGGTGCGCAAGCTGTATAACGGAATGCTGCCGTGCAATTTCTACCAATTCTTTAAGCCGTACGATAAGAACAGCTCATTTCAAAAGCCGCAATTTAACAAATCGCACGGATATTCGGGTGATAAATACGGCAAAAGCCGTCCCCAAAACTCAAATTATCACAAAAAGAAAGGTTAGTTAAAAAGAATGCTGAATCTTTGTGATCCTAAAACAATAAGACAAGTCATGAATATGTTTGGACTGAATTTCAAAAAGGAGTTTGGACAAAATTTTCTGACCGACAATATGACTGTTGAAGACATTGCAGATGCATGTAACGACGATAAAGACATTACCGTTGTTGAAATAGGTCCCGGTATTGGTTGTATGACGCGTGAGCTTTGCGAAAGATATGCTCGCGTTGTCGCCTTTGAAATAGACTCCGGGCTTATTCCCGTTCTTAAATACACTCTTGACGGATATAAAAACGTCACCGTTATAAACGAGGACGTTATGAACGTCGATCTTGCCCAGGTTCTTGCTCCTTATTTTGAGATGGGTAAGGTTGCTGTGTGCGCAAATCTTCCTTACTACATCACCACACCGATACTTATGAAGCTTATAGAAAGCAAGCTGCCATTTGACAGTATAACAGTAATGGTGCAGACCGAGGTGGCGCAACGCCTCGCGGCAGGCGCGGGAAACAAAAACTGTGGCGCTATAACCGCGGCGATCGACTATTACGGTCACGCGCAAATGCTCTTTACCGTAAGCGCCGACCGCTTTATGCCACCCCCAAAGGTTAATTCCAGCGTTGTGCGCATAGATCTTTGGAAGGACAAGCCCATAAAGCCCATTGACGAAGCTTTGTTTTTCCGTACCATCAAAGCGGCCTTCGAGCAAAGGAGAAAAACACTTCCCAATTCCCTGCAAACCGGATTCCCCGAAATATCGAAGGAACGACTCACACAGATAATTCTTGATTGCGGACACAAAGCGGATATTCGAGGCGAAAAGCTGACGGTTGCCGATTTCTGCGCGCTTTCAAACGCCTTATACAAGGAGTTAAACTGATATGGGAAAGAAATTCAGCTTTCTTATCTTGTTATTTTTGCTGATATTCATGGCGTCAATCGTATCGTGTGATCAGATGTGTCAACATGAGTATATAGAAAAAATAGTCACTAATCCCAATTGCACGTCATCCGGTTCGGTGCTGTATTCCTGCCCTGACTGCCAATACTCGTATATAGACACTATTTCAGACCCTTTAGGTCACACATTCACCGAAACGGTTGTCTTGCCCACCTGCACCGATGGCGGTTACACTCTTTATACTTGCGATTGCGGCTATTCCTATAAATCCAAGTTGGAAGCTCCCCTCGGACATACATATAGCAAGAGTATGATAGCGGCTACGTGTACTGAAGCGGGATATACAGTATATACATGTGATAATTGCAATAGCTCGTATATTGCCGATCCTGCGGAGCCAATAAAACATGATCTTGAAGCGGTCGTGCTCGCGCCTACGTGTGATTCCGCGGGATATACAACCTATTCTTGTAAAAATTGCACGTTATCCTATAATGCAGACGACACCTTGCCTCTTGGACACTCTATATCATCAAGCGTTACCGCCCCCACTTGTACTGAGCAAGGATTCACATCGTATTCGTGCGAAAATTGTGACTTTGCATACAATTCCGATTTTGTTAATCCAATAGGACATACTTATATTCCTCAAGTTATATCCTCGGTAAGCTGCACTGAAGCCGGAGAAGTAAAATACATCTGCTCTTGCGGCGACACATATTCCGTCATTACTTCCCCTACAGGACACGATTTTGCCAAAGAGGTCACAATGCCTACTCTTTCCGATATGGGATATACGGAATATGTCTGCAATAACAAGGATTGCGGTTTTACATACACGGGAGATCTGCGCTTCTACACGGATATATTGCCCAACGGAGCGTATTCCGGCAACTCCATTCCCACTTATCGCGGAATTGACATATCAAAACATAATTATACAGTAGATGCCGATAACAACTATATATCCCTCGATTGGAATGCAATCAAAGCGGCGGGTATAGATTACGCGATCATTAAAGCAGGCAGCTCTCTGCGCGAGAACTACACGCTTGGCGGTATAGATCCCACATTCGAAATTAGCTATCGCGATGCCAAGGCGGCAGAAATTGGCGTAGGCGTTTATTTTTACACCTATGCTACCAACGTTGATGAAATAATTCAAGATGCATATTTGCTTTTGTCGGCGCTTGACGGTAAGCAATTTGAATACCCAATATATCTTGACCTTGAAGACCCTTCACTTGCAAATATCGACGCGGAAACGCTTACACAAATGTGTGTTGAGTTCTTCACCGTATTGCAAAGAGCAGGATATTATACCGGTCTTTACGTAAATAACGAATGGCTCTATAACAAAATACAGACCGAGCAGGCGCTCTCAAGATTTGAGATCTGGTATGCCAGATACCCCGCTGACAATACTGCACAATGGGATACGGATACCTACGGTGCTCATCTTGGAATGTGGCAATATACTGACATCGGCAGTATTGAGGGTATAGAGGATATTCCTTTTGACTTTAACGTATCGTATAAAAATTATCCCGAGATCATCAAAAACGGCGGATTCAACGGCTACGGTGAAAACATTAAATTTGTTGACTCCGACAAGAAATTCGTATGGATCAAAAGCTCGGCGATAAAGGTCCGCTCATCTTCTCTTTTCTTTACCGAGGATAGCTACGATCCTAACGCCGATATTATAGGATATGCACATAAGGGGGCGCGCTTTGAGATAGTTGAAGAGTCGGACGATTATATCAAGATAATATATAACGGAAAATTCGCATACATAAGTTCAAATACCGAATATATTTCCTTTGAGTCACCATATATAATGCAAACCGACGATTTAGAATAACAAAAAGCCACGGATCATTTCGATCCGTGGCACATTTTTATTTATTGGCTTCTGCCGCACGGCGCGCCTTCATCATTTCCTTCATGCGAAGCTCGGTATTGAGTATCTTTTTGCGAAGTCGTATAGACTTAGGCGTGATCTCAATAAGCTCGTCGTCGGATATGAATTCGATTGCCTCTTCCAAGCTGAATATCTTGGGGGGAGTAAGCAGGAGCTTCTCGTCTGCTCCCGAGGAACGAATTGCGGTAAGATGCTTTTCCTTACAAGGATTGACTGCAATATCGTCATTCTTGGGATTTTCACCGACTATCATTCCCTCATACACCTCGGTCTGCGGTCCTACAAACATCTGACCGCGATCCTGCGTGTTATAAAGGCCGTATCTCGTGGTTACACCCGCCTCACTTGCAACAAGCGCACCCGTAAATCTCATGATAACACCGCCACGGTAGGGCTGGTATCCGTCAAACAGAGTGTTAATCACTCCCTCGCCGTGAGTTGCGGAAAGGAACTCCGAACGGTAACCGAAAAGGCATCTGGACGGAATACTGTACTCAATTCTCATACGGCTGCCCATAGGGTTCATCTCAATAAGATCGCCCTTACGCTGTCCAAGCTTTTCTATTACAGCTCCAACGTATTCATTGGGAACGTCAAGCGTAGCACGCTCCATCGGCTCGCACTTTTCACCGTCTATATCCTTGAATATTACCTTCGGGTTTGAGCAGGTCATCTCATAACCCTCACGGCGCATATTTTCAAGAAGAATGGAAAGATGCATCTCGCCTCTGCCCGATACGACAAATTCATCGGTTGTATCGCCGTCACGAACACGCAAGGAAACGTCCTTGAGCAGCTCGCGGTACAGACGGTCACGAAGCTGACGCGAGGTTACAAACTTACCCTCTTTTCCGGCAAGGGGACTGGTATTAACGGAGAATGTCATCTCAACCGTCGGCTCGCTTACTTTTACAAATTCAAGCGGCTCGGGGTTGGTTGTGCAGGTCAAGGTATCTCCTATGGAAATATCTCCCGCACCGGAGAAGCATATTACGTCACCCATTTTTGCATTCTCAACGGGTACACGTACAAGTCCGTCTATCTGATAAAGAGAAACTATTTTAGTTCTTCTCGGCTTTTCATCGGGCTTGTGGTAGTTGCATATAAGCACTTCTTGACCTACCTTTACGCTACCGCGCTCAATTCTTCCAATTCCTATGCGGCCTACGTAATCATTGTAGTCAACCGAGGATACAAGCACCTGCAGATCACCCTCCGCATCTCCCTCGGGAGCGGGAATATAATCAAGTATGGTTTCAAAAAGAGGAGTAAGATCCGTTCCCTCTTCAAGCGGATCTGGGCTTGCGGTTCCCGCACGTCCCGAGCAGTACAGCATAGGCGAATCAAGCTGATCGTCATTTGCGCCAAGATCGATAAGAAGCTCAAGTATCTCGTCCTCAACCTCTCCAAGTCTTGCATCGGGCTTGTCTATCTTATTTATACAGACAATAACTCTGTGATTGAGCTCAAGCGCGCGCTGAAGCACAAATCTGGTCTGTGGCATAGGACCTTCAGCGGCATCAACCAGCAAAATTACGCCGTTTACCATTTTAAGAACACGCTCAACCTCGCCACCGAAATCTGCGTGTCCGGGGGTATCAACTATATTGATCTTTACGTCCTTATAGTGTACAGCCGTATTTTTGGCAAGTATTGTAATGCCTCTTTCCTTTTCAATATCGTTAGAGTCCATTACGCGAGTAACGGTTTCCTGATTATCGCGGTAAATTCCGCCCTGCTTCAAGAGTCCGTCAACCAGCGTTGTCTTACCGTGGTCAACGTGAGCTATTATTGCTACGTTTCTCAAATCTTCTCTTATCATAACTATCTCCTAAATATATAAATATCGCAATTTTCTACCAAATATATATTATATCACAGTTTTGTCAAATAATAAACCCCAAGAACCAACGATATTTTACAAATAGCGTCAAAAACATTTGTATATTTTCAACAAAAGGTCATTGCTTTCACAATGACCTTTTGCAGTTAGTTAATTGTAATATTTGATGCTCATATCACCGAGCAAGCCGGAAGGAGCAAGCTGCAAATACAGTGAGAAATAATCTCTATGTATCTGGACCAACGTATTTGAAACCGTCGCCTCAAATACATTCTCGCCGTCCTGAATAGCGTCAGTAATATCGAACGCATACGGTGCGGTTATTCTCATTCCGCATTTCTTACCGTTGACAACAAGCTCAACGTTCTGTCCGACTCTGCCGAGATCGATTGTGGTATGCTTATACTTTTTATCAACGTTAAGCTTGAACGTGTAGCGCATTTTACCCGAAAAATCAGGCATAAAATCGGGCGAGGTAACGTTGAAAAAGCTCGTATAATGTCCGTTATGGGTAAATTCCGACATATTGGTGTAATCTGCTATTTCAAGATCAAATTCGGGAGCTATTTCAAGCGTTTCAACAAGCTCGCGCTCATCTTCAAAGCCCGCAGTATCACCGAAAACGATTATTTGCGACTGATTGGGCAACAAATTCAATCTTATTTCCCCGTTATCGCAATGTCCGCTTGTGCATACGTCATTAAGAAGATCAAGACGGGCATAATCGCCGCGGCATTTAACCTTGACGGTTGTGTCTGCAACCTTGGAATAATCCTCGTTAACAAACATAAATATATCGTTGCCGTCTCTCGTACAGTGATAGGTGCGTACCTTGGCAAATCCCTCCTCAAATTCCACGTCGGTCATGCCGAGTCGCTTCATAGTGGGGACAAGCTCATCAACTGCTACTACAGTTGCATCAAACGTAAGATTTTCGGGAAGCGCTTGGAGGAAGAATATCTCAAGTCCCTGCTCCTTAAGCGCGCGCAAAACTCCCTGAAGCTCTGCGGACATATGATCGGCATACGGAACTATAAGACAGTCATAATGCTCTTTGTTGACAATGAGCTTGCCATCCTTTACCTCTCTGTCTTTGAGATAATCCATAGGAATAATATCGTAATCTATATGGTTATCGTGCAATCTGGTTGCGGCGGGCTGCATATTCATTGCATTGTCAAATCGGCTTGCCCATTCCGCCTCCATGTGATAGAGTATTGCAGCATTTGCCTTATGTGTAGTATCGTTGAGAAGATGCGCCACCTTGTTGGTATATCTCATAAGCGCTCCAAAGCCCTCAAACGAAGGATCCTTGCCCTCTATGCCAAAATGCGGAGGACAATCTATATCGGGGTATATGGAGTCAAACGCGTGAGGTACGAAATAGTTTATTCCGCGTACAAACAGATGGTCGATCAGATACTTCATAAAGGTAGTATCCTCACCCCAACCGAAA
>JAZRFU010000130.1:0-7816 GCA_045643865.1 Eubacteriales bacterium | reverse complement strand
TATTTTCTGAACACATCAAAATATTCCATAACAATTTTTCAAAACATATTGACAAGCATCGAAGTGTATGCTATAATATATCTACACTTATCGATGTGTTGGAAGGAGGAACGGCAAAAATGGCATTTAAGCACAACGAGGGAATAAAGGTATTCAAAGCTCTTGCCGACGATAACCGTCTTGAGATTATGGAACTTTTGATGAGTGGCGAGAAGTGCGGTTGTGCTCTCCTTGAAGAACTTAAGATCGGACAGTCAACTCTTTCTCACCATATGCGTATACTGTGTGAGGCAGGGCTTGTCGATGCCTGCAAGGAAGGTAAATGGATGCACTATTCGATTTCCGCAGAAGGCTCGGCCCAGGGCCGAGAGTTGATCGAAAGATACACCCTATCACCCGACAAGGCTTGCGGCTACAAGAAATTCGATAGTTGCAAGAAATAATATTGGCTTATAAGGTCAGTGCGTTTTGTGCTGACCTATAAACAAAACCAACACATCTATACATATAGATATATAAAAGTAATTTGAGGTACACTATGCAACAAATTTGGGATTTCATACAAAACCACGTCCTCGGTATGAAATGGCTGAATGAACTGATTGGAAAGCTTCTTTCTCTTTGCGGTTTGGATATAACGAGCCGTATTGGCGGCAGTATTCAGTTCTTCATTTACGATGTGATTAAAATATTCGTCCTTCTTGGTTTTTTGATCTTCGTCATATCGTATATTCAAAGCTATTTCCCACCCGAAAGAACGAAAAGAATACTCGGCAGATTTCACGGTATCGGTGCAAACATTATCGGTGCTTTGCTCGGTACGGTCACACCGTTCTGCTCTTGCTCATCTATTCCGCTATTCATCGGATTTACGAGTGCAGGGCTTCCGCTTGGCGTTACGTTCTCCTTCCTTATCTCCTCTCCAATGGTCGATCTCGGCAGCCTTGTGCTTTTGATGAGTATTTTCGGATGGAAGGTCGCCGTTGCTTACGTTTTGTTTGGCCTTGGGATTGCCGTCCTCGGCGGTACGCTGATTGAAGAGCTCCGCCTTGAAAATCAAGTCGAGGACTTTATAAGAAACGCAAAAGGATTTGAAGTCGAGCAAGAAAAGCTGACCTTCAAAGACCGTATCAAATACGCTTGGGAGCAGGTGCTATCCACCGCAAAAAAGGTGTTGCCATACGTTCTCGTTGGTGTAGGCATCGGTGCAGTTATTCATAATTGGATACCGGAAGAGTGGATTGTAAAAGCACTCGGCGGTAGCAACCCCTTTGGCGTTATCCTTGCCACCATTGCAGGCATTCCTATGTATGCCGACATCTTTGGAACGATACCGATTGCAGAAGCGTTGCTTGCAAAAGGAGCATTGCTCGGTGTAGTTCTGTCCTTTATGATGGGCGTTACAACGCTTTCTCTGCCGTCTATCATAATGCTTCGCAAGGCGGTAAAGCCTAAATTGCTTGGTATTTTTATCACAATATGTACGGTTGGAATTATCCTTGTGGGATATTTCTTTAATCTCATTCAACCACTTATTATTTAATTTCAGGAGGAATTTACTTACTATGGGAATTTTCGGAAAGAAAAAGGAAGAAAAAAAGACATGCTGTTGCTCTTGCGGTACAGTAACCGAGCAGCCTGCAACTGCTTACACCTGTTGTGGTCAAAAGGTGGAAGGTATATGCTGTATCAAGGTGCTTGGCGCAGGCTGCAAATCCTGTCATCAGCAGTTTGAGTATGCAAAAGAAGCGGTCAAAAATCTCGGTCTTGATATAGAGATCGAGTACATCACTGATCTTGAAAAAGTGATGGAGTATGGCGTTATGAGTATGCCTGCTCTCGTTGTAAACGAGAAGGTGGTTGCAATGGGCAAGGTGTTAAAGCCTGCGGACATCGAAAAGCTGTTTGCAAAGCTCGGATTGATATGAAGAAAAAGATAGCGTTTATATGCGTCCATAACTCTTGCAGAAGTCAGATAGCCGAGGCTCTTGGAAAGCATCTGCGTGGTGATGAGTTCGACTTTTACTCGGCAGGCACGGAAACCAAGCCGCAGATCAATCAAGATGCGGTACGGCTGATGAAGGAGCTTTACGGCATTGATATGGAGCTGACACAGTACAGTAAAACCATTGATAAAATACCACCGCCCGACATTGCAATCTCCATGGGATGTGACGTGGGATGCCCCTTCATAGGCAGAGCATTCGATGATGATTGGGACTTGCCCGATCCTACGGGAAAGAGCGATGCGGAGTTTTTGGAGGTCATTAAGGAGATAGAGAGAAAAATCGCATCTTTATAACAGTAGTTTAACGAATAGCGGTCTTTTAACGATAGGAAGGCACTGCGCCTTGATGGGGAGTAGTGCTTTTCTGCATTTTAGGGAATCCGAGGTACAACATATAAACACCGCGTATACCGAAATGCACCACCAAAGCAAAAAAGCCCTTGATTTACAAGGACTTTCGGCTAATATTCAACGATAAAAAGAAAACAGTAGGTCGATACGATTGTATCAATCTACTGTTACTTTTATGGTGCGGGCGACAGGACTTGAACCTGCACGTCGGGGACACTAGATCCTAAGTCTAGCGCGTCTGCCAATTCCGCCACGCCCGCATATTATATTAAATTGTAATCGACTTGAACCTGCACGTCGTTGACACTAGATCCTAAGTCTAGCGCGTCTGCAAACGTAATGCTACGCATTACTTACCGCGATGCTACGCACACGCGCAATTCGCCACGCCCGCATATTCGATCCTTAACATTTTATCATAGACCAATGTGTTTGTCAAGATATTATATAAAAAAACTTACTGTTTACCTCTTGACAAACGATTGATTTCATGATAAAATAACATTTGATATATAACAAGCGTTATTTATAATTCGCACAGATAATTTCAGGAGGTAAAATATGCCACCAAGCGTAAAAATCACAAAAAACGATATAATTCAAACGTCGCTGAATCTCATTCGTGCAAACGGAATTGACGGGATCAACGCGCGAGGCATCGCCGCTGCACTTGGTTGCTCAACTCAGCCCATATTCTCTAATTTTTCAAGCATGGAGGAGCTTGAGGAAACGGTAATGTCCGCCGCATATGAGCTTTATTTCGACTTTCTGCGTCGGGAAACGGAGAGTGGGAAATATCCGCAGTACAAGTCGTTCGGTATGGCTTATATCCGCTTTGCAGAGCAGGAAAAGGAGCTTTTCAAGCTGCTGTTTATGCGCGACAGACGAGGGGAGGATCTTACTCCAACCGCAGATTTCGAGAACTCTGTCCAAATCATAATGGACTCGTGCGGAGTATCGCACGAGATAGCGTCCCTTATACATATGGAAATGTGGGCGTGCGTTCACGGCATCGGCACTATGCTTGCTACCTCGTTCCTGACACTCGATTGGGAGCTCATCAGCAATATGCTCACCGACGTATATCAGGGCATACGCGCAAGACACTTATCGGAGGATAAATAACCATGACTGCAATTAAAATCGAGAACCTTACCAAGCACTATCGCGACGTAGTTGCCGTTGATAATCTTTGCTTGGAGATAGAGTCGGGCGAGTTGTTTTCCCTGCTCGGCGTAAACGGTGCAGGCAAGACCACCACCATTAAAATGCTCTCCTGCCTTGCCGCTCCCTCGGACGGTGACGCCTATCTCTTAGGCAAAAGTATTCGTCGCGACACCGCCGTCGTCAAGTCGTTTATCGCAGTATCTCCGCAAGAAACCGCGATAGCTCCCGCCTTATCTGTCAAGGAAAATCTTGAGCTTATGTGCGGTGTTCACGGCTTTGACAAGGACAAAAAAATCGCCAAAATAGCAGAGCTTACCGAGCTTTTGGGGCTTAATTCCGTTATGGATAAAAAATCGGGCAAGCTTTCAGGCGGCTGGCAAAGACGGCTGAGTATCGCTATGGCTCTCATCAGTGAGCCGCGCATACTTTTCCTCGACGAGCCGACACTGGGACTTGACGTTCTGGCGCGAAGCGACCTCTGGGACATCATCCGCGCACTCAAAGGCAAAGTAACTATCATTCTAACCACTCACTATATGGAGGAGGCGGAGGCACTCTCAGACCGCATCGCTATAATGAAAGACGGCAAGCTACTTATCTGCGACACCGCCGATAAAATAAAGGAAATTGCGGGTGTGGACGACTTCGAGCAAGCGTTCATCCGCGTGGTCAAGGGGGTGGCAAAATGAGAGCGTTAACATTTGCAAACAGAAACACAAAGGAGATATTACGCGATCCCTTAACTCTGTTCTTCGGACTTGGCTTTCCGCTCGTGCTTGTACTCCTTTTGAGCGCAATTCAGGCAAATATTCCTGTAAGCTTATTTGAAATACAGCACCTCGCACCCGGCATTACCGTGTTCGGTCTGTCATTTATGACATTGTTTTCGGCGACGTTAATATCCAAGGATCGCGGCAGCTCCCTGCTCGCGCGGCTCTACACCACGCCGATGACTCCACTTGATTTTATCCTCGGCTACACGTTGCCCATAATTCCCATCGCTGTGGCGCAAAGCGTTATCTGCTATGTCGCCGCTATCGCGCTCGGGCTTGACGTGTCGGTCAATATACTGTTTGCCATTGCTTGCATCGTACCAATCTCCCTGCTTTTTATCGCGCTCGGACTGCTATTTGGCAGCATCCTCAACGACAAGCAGGTTGGCGGCATCTGCGGCGCACTTCTGACTAACCTTTCCGCGTGGCTTTCGGGCATCTGGTTTGATCTTGAACTCGTGGGCGGCGCTTTCAAAAGCATCGCATACGCGCTCCCCTTTGTTCACGCCGTTGAGCTTGAACGCGCCGTTATCGCAGGCAATTTTTCGGACATTCTGCCGCACCTATGCTGGGTGCTCGGATATGCCATCGCCGCACTTGTAGCAGCAATACTGCTCTTTTTGCGGCAAATGAAAAAGCAATAATTAACGTAATATAAAGCAAAACAAGGACGGCAACTGCCGTCCTTGTTTTTGTATCAATATTCAAAAAATACTGCTCTTTCAAGATTTGCCGTATTCGGAGCATGGAGCGAGATCATTCTTTTGCCGCCAAGGCAGTTAAATATCATCGCGTGTCCGCCGTCGAAATCGAAATGGCAACCGTCGTGCTCCCATTTACCAAGCAACGAGTCACAGTGCGATCTCAAAACCGCATATTTCCCGTCCGAAAAGCTTGACCATATCATCATTATTTTGCCGTCCTCACGGTAGAGGAAGGGACCGTCTGTAACGTACTGTCCAAGTCCCTTTTCGTACTCGCACGTTTGAGGGTGCTCTGACGCTCTGAACAGAACGGTCGGCTCACCAACCGCGTGCGTCAAATCGTCGCTCAATCTTACCGCGCAGATCTCGCCATCCTTTATCTGCACCCATTCGTGAGAAAAGACCATATAAGGTACGCCGTCCTCAACGAACAGAGTACCGTCAAGACATTCCCAGTCACTTGGCGTTACGGGCGTATCCGACACGGGAACGAACTGTCCGTCAGGCGTGTCCGACACGAAAATATGCGTTGCTCTGCACCGCGTCTCCGACTTGCACGTGCCAAGCATATAATATTTTCCGTTATATTTATGTACCTCGGGCGCCCAAAAATCTCTGTCTCCCCAGAAATCTCCATGTCCGCCCTCAAAAACCACGCGTGGCTCGCTGAAGTTTTCAAGATCATAGGTTTTATATACGGAAAAGCGCGGAGCGCACATTAAGCTACCCTCAAGGAGTCCTGTCGTTCCGTACATATAATAGCAATTGTTATCTGTATCTGTCAGTATAAAAGGATCTCTTATACGTATATCTTCTCTTTTCAGCATACCCGATTCCTCCATCTGTATTATTTAAGATTATATCACTTTTTTGATCATTTGTCAAATGCCTCAACAAATTTTATCTCTCTCCGCATTGTGACACTTTTTGCAGACGCGGCGGTGTATAATGGCATAAAGCAAGGAGGGGATAAGTATGCCGCAGGACGTTTACGTTGACCTGTTATTTCTCATCAATTTCAGTATGGACTATCTCTGCCTTTACATTTGCGCGCGCGTGCTTCACCGCAAAATGCGGCTGTCAAGTATGCTCATAGCGTCGGCAATCGGCGGAATTTACTCGGTAGTGTCACTTTTTTTCGTGTTTTCCTCGGCAATAGCCCTCGCCATCGACTGCGCCGTGTGTCTTATTATGTGCGCGATAGTTTTCGCAGGACGTGGCAGGACGGCTCGCTCTGTGCTGCTCTGCTCCTTTTTATACATAGGAATTTCCATGATGATGGGGGGATGCATGACCGCCATATTCAACCTTTTGAGCAAGCTTGATCTGCCAATATCAGACATCGGCTCCGACGGAATTTCCACCTATCTTTTCGCCATTCTCGCCGCCGCCGCTGGCATAATCTCGCTAAAAAGCGGTCAGATAATATCAAAACGGTCAAGCGTGCGCGAATGTACGCTCAAAATACACTTCTGCAATCAGGATTTTGAGTTTTTCGCGCTGTGCGACAGTGGAAATCTCGTGCGTGATCCCATAAGCAACAAGCCGGTCATATTTTTAGACCAAAAAAAGCTTGAAGAAAAGCTTGATATATCATTTTTTGACGATTATGCCCACGGTCATCTTTCTTCCGACAGTCCTTGTAAAAATCTGCGGCTTATGGTCATAAAAACCGCCGCAGGACAAAAAATGATAGCCGCCGCCGTGCCGCAGAGCGTAGAGGCGATTATCCATGATAAACGCGGCAATGAGCAGATTTGCTCCATCAACGCGCTTATCTCTCCAAGCGACATAGGCAAGACCGCCGACGGTCACGACGCAATAGTCCCAGCCGAAATAATCAAATTATAAAGGAGATGCGCTATATGAATATATTTTATCATCTGACCTTGAAAGTTCGTCTGCTTGCGGCAAAATTGCTGAGTAAAAACAGGGTTGATTACATAAACGGCCCCGATCTGCTCCCTCCCCCTCTCTCAAAGGATAAGGAAAACGAGGTCATCTCCCGTCTTCCCGCAGAGGACGCGCGCAATACGCTTATTGAGCACAATCTGCGGCTTGTCGTTTATATCGCGAAACGGTTTGAAAACACGGGAATATACATAGAGGACCTCATTTCCATCGGTACTATTGGGCTTATAAAGGCAATAAACACCTTTTGCGCCGACAAAAACATCAAGCTCGCGACCTACGCCTCGCGCTGTATCGAAAACGAAATACTTATGTATATCCGCAAAACGAACGGGCGTGGCGGCGAGATCTCAATAGACGAGCCGCTCAACGTGGATTGGGACGGCAATGAGCTTTTACTCTCGGACATTCTCGGAAACGATGAGGAGCCAGCCGCGGCAGGAATAATCAAGCAAGAGGAAACGAACACGATACGTCGCGCGGTGAGTGAGCTTGATGAGCGAGAGAGGCAAATAATAATTCTGCGTTACGGTCTTGACGGGCACCCTGAAATGACACAAAAGGACGTCGCCGACCACCTCGGTATCTCGCAATCCTATATATCCCGACTTGAAAAGAAAATAATCGCACGCTTGCACGATTCCCTCGCAGGGAAAATATAACGCCGATAAATTGGGATTTATCGGGGAGATAAATAGACGTCACTACAAAATTGCCTCCCTCCGAGAGGGAGGTGGCACGGCGTAGCCGTGACGGAAGGAGCCAATGTAACATAAAGCTCTTGTGAGTAATATTGTTACGCATGCTCCCTCACCCGACTCCGTCGGGAGCTCCCTCCCGGAGGGAGCCAATATTTCGTGTCACTCACTAAACTCCCACATAAATCAAAATTTGAATGGCGT
>JAZRFU010000129.1:0-11198 GCA_045643865.1 Eubacteriales bacterium | reverse complement strand
GCGCCACGTTGCCGCCGTTTCTGGCGGCTCTGTCGGTAGCGGCAAAATGCTCGGGTATCTTGGCGTGAGTATCAAAGCTGTCCACCACGCAAAAATGCTCGGCAAGGCGGGGCGTCTGTACGGGAAGATCCGTCGCACTTCCGCCGCATATTATCATAACGTCAATTTTATCTGTAAACTCGAATACTCGGTCAGCGCTGATCACTTCAGCACCCGTCAGCACTTTAACGCTTGACGGATCGCGGCGCGTAAATACCGCAACCAGCTCCATGTCGCCGTTTTGAGTGATAGCCGCCTCAATTCCCCGTCCGAGATTTCCGTATCCAAAAATTCCAACTCTTATTTTTGCACTCATATAACGATCCTTTTCGTTTTGTTTTTATCTGTGAGGTGCTCCCAATATGGGATTGTCGTCCTCGTCCCATTCTACCTTCTGCGCCCATACGTGTCTGCCCATCCAGCCCGATCCGCGCTCGAGATTTGCGTGATATACGATATATTTTTCGTCAGGCGTGTCACCCTCGGTAAACGAGCAATGACCGGGGCCGAAAATGTCCTCGGTGCGCTCGAATATGGGGTATCCGCACTTTACCCATGCCGCAGGATCAAGCACGTCGCCGCCCGAAAACGTCGCGCGGCTAAGGCAATATTCGTCGTTGCGGCTATCGTTTACGGAGTATATCAAATGTATCTTGTTGCCGCGCTTGAGAATAGCGGGGCCCTCGCAAACAGGACCGCTTATAGTTTCAAAGGGCAGCTCAGAGGTAACGATAACTCTGCCGTCATCGCAAAGGCGCGTAGGTGTTTCCAGCTTGGATATGTGCAGGCGATATCCACTGCTCCATATCAGATAATGCTCCCCCTCGTGCTCAAGAACAGTGCCGTCAAGATTCCAGCCGTTTGCCAGCTGATCTATCATTCCGAGATTTTCAAACTCGCCAAGCGGGCTATCCGTTTTAGCGCGGAGCACGTGCATACAGTGCCAGCCCTTGTCGTTATAGCAGGGCGAGCTGTATATGTACCAATGACCGTCTATGAGATGCAGCTCGGGCGCGTACCACTCCGAATCAGGACCGCTCTCATTGCACGAATATACCTTATGACGCTCTGCAACTTCAAGATCGGCAAGCTCGTCACAAACCGAAACGTAAACGCCGTCACAGAAATTATAACAGTGATAATATCTGCCACCATGCTTGATAACGTAAGGGTCGCCCGTTCCAACGCCGTACTGTGAGTTAAGCGGAACGATAGGATTAACAAAGGGTTTCATAGTGCGCTCCATTCCATCGCTTGTAGCGATCTTTATTAGATTAACTAAATTATAATATACGGCAAACGTATTGTCAATAGCTATGGGGATTTTAGGTGAAATCGAAGTCGAAAAATTCTTCGTTTTCCTCGCCCCACGGACATATCGCCATGATTTCTCCGTCATTCTCGACGCGGCAAAGCTCGTCATAGCCCTCGTCAATCTCGGGCATTTCAAACGACTCGAGCGTGGCATATATCGCATCACGCGACGCTTTACTGCTCGCAGCACAGTCCTCAACGGCACGCTCAAGGCAATAGCCGATCACGCGGTAGCCCGCCGCCTTTGCGGCAGATATGCAAGCCGTTCTCTCTGCGCGACTGTCGTTGATTGCGTCAAATATAACGTCAGCTCCGCCATCAAAAGCCGCTCTCGCCTTGTCGTATGTGTTTACTCTATCGTATCCGTCCGCAAGGAAAAGATCACAAAACGTGCTCTTTCCGCTTCCCTGTATTCCCATCATTATAATAAGTGTGTGTGGCATATCGCTTCCCTTTCGCCAAATGTGTTTGAATACATTATACTACAAAAAATCAAAAATCGCAACTCCTTTTAGGGAATTGAGGTAAAATGGCGGACGGCGAAGTTTTGCGGAGCAAAACTCGGTAAGCAACTGCTTGCAGTTGCGTTTGATTCAGAACCGATTCGCAAATCCGCACGCGGATTTGGAGATCGAGTCCGAGCGGTCCTCTCTCTCCGCCAACGAAAAAAGCCACCCGATTGGGTGGCTTTCGTTGGCGGAGAGAGAGGGATTCGAACCCTCGTGTGCTTTCGCACAAACTGATTTCGAGTCAGCCCCGTTATGACCACTTCGATATCTCTCCTTGATGCATACTGCACATATTTGGTTGTGTCCTGCTTTCGCTCGACCTCAACATTATATCATACTTTTGTATAAATTGCAATACCAATTTGAAATTTTTTTATTTTTTAATATTTGTAAAGCCCTTGACAAATGAGGAATAAATCTTTATAATGGTTTTAGACCGAAAAATCGCAAAATTTGCTTATATTTCAAGGTTTTTCGGTGCTTCGTCGCATTCTTGCAACGAAAATTTACCCGAAAGGATACTTTTATACTATGAACAATCAGATTCCAAGATGCGAGCATCCGCGTCCCGACCTTTACAGAGAAAATTGGCTCAACCTCAATGGCGAATGGGATTTCGAAATTGACAACAACAAGGTTGGTCTTGAAAAGAAATTCTTTGAGCGCGCATCGCTTGATCAGAAGATAATCGTTCCCTTCTGCCCCGAAAGTAAGCTCTCGGGACTTGCATATACAGATTTCATGAACGCCGTATGGTACCGTCGAAACATCGAGATACCTTCCGAATGGGCAGGCAAGCGCGTGATTCTGCACGTTGGCGCTTGCGACCACACTACTACCGTTTTTGTCAATGCAAAGAAGGTTGGAGAGCACAAGGGCGGCTACACTCCCTTCTCCTTTGACATCACCGATGTGCTTAAGGACGAGGGCAACTACGTAACTATCTACGCCGAGGACGACGTAAGAAGTGAAAAGCAGCTTGCAGGAAAGCAGTGCGCACTTCTCAACTCATACGGTTGCTTCTATACCCGTAACACGGGAATCTGGCAGACGGTATGGCTTGAGGCAGTCGAGCCCGCGCGCGTAAAATCATACAAAATATACTCCAACATCTCCGCTCCCAGCGTAAGCATTGACGTTCTAGTAACTCCCGAAGCAGTTGGCTGCGATCTTCGCGTTATCGCCACGTACAAGGGAAAGCCCATGGGTGAAGCGACCGTAAAGGTCTGCTCCCTCTCCGAAAACGTAGTAATTGCGCTTGAGGAAGCACATCTTTGGGAGGTCGGTCACGGTCGTCTGTACGACCTGCGCTTTGAGCTTAAAAATGGAGGAGCTTGCGACGTTGTAACCGGATATTTCGGCTTGCGCGAGGTTTCTCTCACCAAGGAAAAGGGCTTGCAGATAAACGGAAAGACCGTATTTGGACGCTTCGTTCTCGATCAGGGCTACTATCCTGAAGGAATCATCACTGCGCCCAGCGACGATGCGCTTAAATTTGACATTCAGGCAGGTATCGCTTGCGGCTTTAACGGTGCGCGCCTGCACCAGAAGGTCTTTGAGCCGAGATACCTTTATCATGCCGACAAGCTTGGCTATATGGTATGGGGCGAGACCGGCAACTGGGGCTTTGACTACACGCTGTTTGAATATCTCCCCAACATGCTTCCCGAATGGCTTGAAGAGGTCGAGCGCGACTTCTCGCACCCCTCCATTATCGGCTGGTGTCCCTTCAATGAAACTTGGGACAGACACAACCCTCAGCACTCGGTTGATCTCATAGATACCATATATGACGTAACCAAGGCAATCGATAAGACACGTCCCGTTATTGCAAACAGCGGTTCTTATCCCACGACTCGCACCGACGTTCACGACGTTCACGATTACGAGCAGGATCCCGCAACCTTTGCCTCTTACTATTGCGATATAGAAAAGGGCATCTTAAAGGATCAGATATACCGTATGTCCCCCAACCGTCAGATACCCAAGACACATCTTCCTATATTCGTCAGCGAATACGGCGGCATTAAGTGGGTGCTTGCAGAAGACAGCTCCGCTTGGGGCTACGGTAACTCCGTTAAGACCGAGCAGGAATTCTTTGACCGTCTTGAAGGCCTTACCGATGCTCTCCTTAATAACCCCAACATCTTCGCATACTGCTACACGCAGATTACCGACGTTGAGCAGGAGCAGAACGGTTGTCTTACATACGACCGCAGATTCAAATTTGACCCGCAGAAATTTGCCCGCATATTCGGCAAAAAGGCGGCTATTGAGGACTAAAATAAAATCACAAAGAAACGGCTACCCTTGCGGGTAGCCGTTTTTGATATGCGCTTATTTATTTTACAATGTAACGGGTTCCATCGTTCAAGGTAACTATGTATGCATCTGTTTCCTCGATTTGAGAAGTGTAGTTAACATGCGTTTCTGCCTCAAACAGCTTAACATTGTTGGTTCCGTAGTACGAATATACGGTCTTGAAGCTACCGTCGTCCTGCTCCACGCGCTCAGAGATCTGGAAGCCATACGCATCGAAATATGCGATCGAGGTAGCACCCTTAAGCAATTCGGGAGCATCCATAGATGCGTTGTAGTAATAGTACTCAACCAATTCGGTTGCTTCGTTGACCTTTGTCAGAAGCATATAGGACATATTGTTAATGCCGTCATATACCGTGTATTCCGACTTTTCGGGATCAAGGATCAGCTTCATGCTGTAATCGTAGAATTTATTCTCATATACGATCCAGCTCTCATACAAGTTTGCTCCGTAAGGAACATAAGCAACTCTTTCATTCTTTTCGTTGACGATCTCCATGTAGTGATAGTCATCCTCGCGTACTACGTGCAAGAACAGTCCGTCAGCGATGGGATAGCTTGTAAGCAGATCCACGGTGGACTGGCAATCGTAAAGCACCTTCATACTGTTATCAACGATAAGCGTGAGCTTATTGTTGGAGTTGATTCTGTCATTCTCTATCGGATATACCTCTGCAATGTTGATCGCCTTTTCGGTAAGCATATCTGCATTTTCTGCGCTGTACGCGTCAGCGATATAGTAACCGAATTCTATCTCCGTGGTGGTTTTTGCATCAGCGTTTATCATAGTATATACGAGATCGTACTTGATTCCGTTACTGATGTAATCGTACGATACTGCCGTGTCAGGCAAAGCAAGCTCGCTCTGAACCAGCACGTTACCGTTGCGGAGCACGAAATAGCTTACGTTATCATAATAAGAAGGAACGAAGTATGAGTAGATGCACTCGATCCATTTAGTGAGATCGTAAACGTATATCTTGGTCAGCGTTTCGTCCTCGTATATGAATCTGTATCCAAGATCGCCGACCACAGCGTCCATCTGGGGACGGTATACGAGTGTGCTATCCTTATCAGTGTGTATAACTTCCTTGGTTTCAGGATCGATAACGTATACATCGTCGTTAACCTGAATGTACTCAAGTCCGTACTGCTGATATGTGCTTACGTCATACATTTCCTCAAAGCTCTTCTCGTCGACGTTTGTGGATACCCAATCCAGTGTGCAGAAGTTTTCGCCGCCGTATGTGTAGAGCTTAACGGAACGGGACTGTACGGGATCGGTGTCATCATAGTATGCGGGTGTTGAGCTAATGCTGGTCATTACAACGTAATTGTCCATCATGGAGATGCTTACGGTCTTATATCCGCCAAGCGCGCCATTGTATTCATCGGTATCCGTGCATACTACAAGGCCTGTCATTATGTCGTAAACCTTATATGTATTGAATTCTTCTTCCTCATCGGTGATCTTTACCTGAACATAAACACCGTTGCGGCTCACCATACCGTCAATAACACTTGCGCTTGAGGGGATCGTACCCTTCTCTATTGCCGTATTTACGTATTCGGTAAGCTCTGCTGAGGGGATCGCGTTGACTACCATGTCAACTCTGCTCTCCACCTCGGGAGCGATGGGCTGTGTAACCACTACGATCGCGCGTGAGCAAGCATCGCAAACTGCGTCCGCATTTTCGTCCTTATGCTCCTCGCATACAGGGATCTCTTCTGTGGTGCTTTCCTCTGCCTCGGTGGTAGTTTCTTCCACTTTGGTGGTTTCTTCATTGTTTGGTGTTTCATCCTTATCGCAGGCAACGAAGATCATAGAGAAACAGACGAGCAAGGTTATCAATATTAAAATTTTAGCTTTCATTGTTTTCTCCCCTCTCTTATTTCATAATGTTGTACTCGGTATAGGTTACTTCACGGTAGATACCGAGACGGTCGTCATATTCGGTCACTGTTTTTCTGACAGTCAACAAATAGCAATCATCGGCAAGCATTGTCAAGCTTACGTTGTTAGCACAAATAATCTCGTTGCCGTATTTATCCCATACGGTATATGCCTCTGCATCGGAATAATAGAATCCGCGATCCATATGGAGGTCATTCTTGTATGCAACGGTTGATTGCATGTAGAGGTCATTGGTGTCATCAATAGACATGATAGTCATGCGCACAATACCAGATGCGGGATAGATGGGCATGCCGCTCTCATCGTAAGCCAATTCATCGCCATCAAGTCCGTATTGCTGCTCAACGCGAAGCGATTCACCGTTATTATCTATACTGTAGGATATAACGTGTCTGAGGTCGTAGAGCTGATTGCCGTCGTTATTATAGAGAATATCGTTGTATATATATCCTCCATTCATGCTTTGGTAAGCAGAATCATTCTCGATGTCATAGTAAGGTCTTACACTCTTATTTGACATATTTACCATATAGTAGAGATTGCTGCCTGTAGGATTCGTTGCCTTTACGATCATGTAATCTGCGTCGACAAATTCGTAGATCGATGTCTGGTTCTTAACTATCTTGGGAAGATTTTCAACCTCGTTAAGAGCATTGTCGAGAATCAGAAATTCTACGTTTGAGCTGATCTTACCGTCTGCAAATCTTCTGACCTCGGCATATTGGTAGTTATCGGCTCTCACCGACACTCCGTTTACCGCGTCTGTCATTTTACCTACAAATACGTCAATAACGAAATCCAGCTCTATCTCGGTCGCCTTACCCGTACTTGCGCTAATTACAACGTGATTGACCTTATATTTACTGAAATCGTACTCGTAGTCAAAATTGCTTTCATTGTAACCGCACTCAACTATCTGCTCCACAAGCACGTCACCGTTGGCAAGCACTACAAGCTTCTGACTGTCAACGTCCGAATTATAGTTGACAGAATAGTTTGCAACACGGTTGTATTCCGCATCGTATATGATCACTTTTTCATTGGTTAATACGTACTTAAAGCCGTTGTACTCACTGTCAAAGTAAGGAATGGCTCTCTCCTCTCCCTTATTGCAGGTGAAGATTATCTCGCCGTCACGGCTAACGTAGCATCTGCCGTCAAACGTTATGAGTGTGGTATTATCATCGTAAAGCGAGGTGACCGTAGCCGGCTCCTCAAGCTGCGATGCGAGCGCTTCACCGTTGGTATCGTAATATGCGTACGTGTAAACGCGCTCATATACGGGCTCAAGCTCGGGATCCTCTTGCGTATTTACAAGCTTTGAGGTTACTACATTGATGATTCCCGTGAATTCTCCGTATGCGTCACATACAAAGTTGACCGTGTATGCAACCGAAGGTGTTCTGAATGCCGCCTCATCGTCATTGGGATTAAACGAAGGGGTGCTGAAGGTGAGTATCTTTCTTGCTTCTGCAAAATTATATATCTCGTATTTGTACGATCTCGAGAACACTTGATCGAGATCGTTATACTGCGAGTACGTAGTGCGTACCACCGCCAAGTATCTGTGATACATGCTTACATTGACAGCGGTATTATCGTTACTCTTACTGTTAAACAGCGCCTCAAGCTCGTATTGAGGGATCTCGTCCGAGTTTTTATACTCGATATACTGATTCCATTTTGAAATAATTGATGCGTAGTCCACACTTTCATTTTCGGGCGTGGGCTCCTGGGGCTGCTCTGTTTCATCCGTTGCTTCCGTCGTTGTTTCCGTTCCGGATTCCGTTTGATCACTTGCACTGGTGACTTCGGCATTCGGGGACTCATCGTCCTTATCGCAGGAAACAAACAAGATCATCAAGCAAAGCATCAGGGATAAAATCAATATCCATTGTGAGCGTTTGTTCATAATTGTTTCTCCTTTGTGAAATTTGTAAGATGCCTAATCACTCAAGCGTGTAGAGCACGTCAACCATGCCGTTGTCCGTTTTACGCGTTGTGTGAACAGTGTATTTTCCGTCGATCTCGTAAATGTTCATATACGATGACGTAGTCAGAACGTGCTCGAGATTGATATTGTAAAGCGTGTACTTTCCTGTTTCCTTATTCACGGTAACTATATAATCATTCGTGGTCTGGTCTTCAACAATGCTCTGCTCCTCGAAGATCAGTGTCGCCGTGAACTCGTTTTTATAGCAATCAAGCACATAATATTCCGTAACCTCTTTAGTGGTATCGTAAAGCTCGTCAATATACGTTGAGGTCTTACTGAGTATGATATTGTCGCGAATTGCCGTAACGAAGGAATATTCTGCCATTTCCGTTTCAAACAGGAACTTTTCGTTCATGTCGTAATCATATACTCCATCGGGAGTAACTACGAAATCACCTACAACCTGAGCATCAGCGCCAAGATAGGAGCGAATGCGTCCGTTCTTGGTAACGATCGCTTTGCCCGTTGCCGCGCTGTCCAGCATTACCAGATAATCGCCGTTATCAAGCGTTATTATGCCGCCTGCGCCGATAAGATAAGTGGGATTCTGCTCGGGAACAAGGGTTTCCACAATAAATGCCACAGTCAAGTCGTTGTTAAGTGCCATAAGATGCATATCCGACATTTCTGTAACTCTTTGTCCAAGCTCAAAGCCGATGAATACGTTATCCACGTTTTCGGTGATCTCTATTCCGTTGTTATCCATCTGGAGATAGGTGTCTCTATTAATGAGGATATAGGGCAGATAATTAAAGTCGGTCTGCTCAACCTTTCCGGTGCTTACGTCGAGGACATAGTTATCTACCGCCATCTGCATTCCCATGATCACTATATCGGGGGTCATATTTACGCTGTCTTCATCTACGATGCTCGCATAGCTGATAAGCACGTTACCGTTATTCAGCACGAATGCGCTGTGATTTGACGTCTCGTAATGATAACGCAGCGTGCATGCTCCGCTCTCAAGATCATATATTTCAAGGAAGCTTTCGGAATATCCGAGTACTCCGTTAACGGTCGCGTCAAGAACGTAGCCGCGTCCGCCGATCTCGACGTCAAAGCCGCCTACCACCTTGTTCTTCATGGAGTCGGTCACACTGATAAGCTCGTGTGTGGTCGAATCAAATATCGCCAGAGTGTCTCCAACCGTCAAGGAATACGAATTTTCCCCGTTATAAATATAATCATATGTGGGGGACATAGATTGTGAGCGCGCAAATTCCTTGCCTGCCGCATCGTAATATACGTACGAGGTATTTACCTTATAGTCCAAGCCGTCGGGATTCTCTTCTCTGACCTCTTCGTCTATTTTGGTAAATTCTGCCTTCTTAACTGCGATGTAGAGATAATCATACGATTCAACTATCTCAACCTCCATATCGCTTTCGGGATAATTTTTACCGTTCACATCATATTTATTATTCCAGTTAAAGCTATCGTACGTTCCGTAGGAATAAACGTTATCCACCGTCAGAACGGTCGTGCCGAGAACTGTGTTATAAACGGTAAACGTTTCCTTGACCTTATTATCAAAGCCAAGCTCTGCCTGTCTTATAACTATAAGCTCATTATTGGCGGTTCTGTCAACGCACCCGCCCTCGACCTCTACTGCCTCCTGAAGCTCAACGGGGGGCGTGAGCATAGGAAATGCAAAATAGTTTTCAAGAACAGGATCCACGGGACCACGGGTCTCGGTTTCCGATTCTGCCTGTGTCGTTTCTTCTTCAGCTGTTGTTGTAAGCTCTTCTGTCTGTTGTACGGTGTCTGCATCGGTGGTGGTATCATTGGGTTCGGATTTATCTCCGCATGCCACAAGCACAACCAAAAGGCAAACCAGAACGGAAAGAAGCTTTATCAGATTTAAATGTTTCATAATTCTTCTCCTTTTTGATTTGTTTTTGCCGATGCCGATCATTTAACTACGTATATAACGTATTCGCCCTCAAACTCGGTTGCAGCGACCAAAAGACCGTCGCCAAGCACTATTTGGGGACGTCCGTAGGTAACGAACACAGTCGTACCCTCGGAATTTACAAAGGAATACTCATTCTTTTCAAGGTCTGTAATAACGTAATAGCCGTCGCCTATTCCGCTCTCCAAGAGCGCGGTCTTAACGCCGTCAGCCATCATTACCGCCTGATTTGTATCCTTATCAAACACATAATTCTCAACTGCGCCGTTTACCTCGTTATACTTGTTCATGTATACCTTATTGTAATATACGTCAACTCCGAAGCAACCCAGCTCAAAGCCCGCGCCCTCGAAATCGAAGAGCTTATTAAGCTTATGATCGAATATTGCGGTTTCGGTAACGATATATTTACCGGTCACGGTATAATTGCCGGACGTGGATATCGGGATAGCATTGCCGTCAAGGTCAAACAAATATGCCTGATAGAAGTTGGCAAGCGGTGCGTATGCTACGTAACGGTGCGTATCAACGGCTTCTGCACTGTTGTACATTATACCGTGCGTATCGTTTTTAAGCACGTATTCGATCTCAAGAGCATTGTTGAGAACTACGTATTGAGCATAGGGCGATACGTGACCGTTAGCAAAGCTGTATATGTACGCCTGATTATCATGTCCCTCGGCAAGCTCAAACGGGAAGCTATATGTTGCGCCGCCGTATGCGGTTGCAAGATCGTCAACGATAAAGTTAAGCTCGATCTCCTCCATAGTGCCGTCAAGATATTTCATAACGTAGCTCTTAACGGTATATCTGTCACCGTCAAGCATAAAGTCACACTCAGTGTATACATCAACCGGCTCTATCTCCTGAATGAGCACGTCGCCGCTGTCAAGCACGTGAACGTTTATAAAGCCCTCGTGGTCTATCTCGTACGTTCCCGAGCACACGCCGTTGCGGTTTAATATCTGCAATGCACTTTCCGTCCATGAGTACAGATATCCCATATATTCGGCGTTGAATTCAAAGGGATCAAGTCCGGGAATTATCGCATCAACACGTCTTACAACGTTCATGTTTTTATCTATCCACACGGATTCATCACCCATTACAAAGCATACAAGTCCGTTCTCATAGACCGTTTTGGAGTACTCGACCTTATCGGTAATCTTGATAGCAGGTTCTCCCTTGCGT
>JAZRFU010000128.1:0-1557 GCA_045643865.1 Eubacteriales bacterium | reverse complement strand
TCAATATAACTCTATGAGAGCCGACGTATATCTGGTTGAGCATGGATATGCGGAAAGCCGTACGCGCGCAAGCCGCTTGATATCGGAAGGAAAGGTAAATATAGACGGTAGCGTCATTACAAAGCCATCTGCCGACATATCCGACGGCGATCATACTGTAACGCTTACCGATACCGACAAATACGTCGGACGCGGAGGACTTAAGCTTGAATGGGCGATTGATTGCTTTTCGATTGACGTAAGAGGCAAAAGATGCATAGACGTTGGAGCTTCAACGGGCGGATTTACCGATTGCCTTTTGCAGAACGGTGCGGCGCACGTTTGCGCTGTGGATTCGGGAAACGGACAGCTTCACACGAAGTTGTTGAGTGATAGCCGAGTCAGCTCTTACGAGGGATATAATGCGAGAAATCTTGACGCGGCGACGCTTGGAGTGTTTGAGATCGCGGTTATGGACGTGTCGTTTATATCGCAGACGCTGATACACCCCGCGCTTTCCGGAGTCATTAAAGAAGGCGGAATTTTTATAAGCTTGATAAAGCCGCAGTTTGAGGCGGGACGCTCTGCTATCGGCAAAAACGGAATAGTGAAAAATTCACGCGATAGAGAAAACGCGGTTATAAGAGTTATAGATTCTGCCCGTGTGTGCGGATTTGAGCTTATAGGGGCAACAAAATCGCCTATAAAGGGCGGTGACGGAAACACGGAATATCTGGCGTGCTTTATAAAACAAACAATTGATAAAAATGCGGTGATGAGCAAGAGTGTTGATATTAAAGCGCTTTGCAAATAATGCATCATTGCGGATAAAGGAGTGAGCAGTATGAACAAACCGATAAAAAAGGTGCTCATAATTACAAATTTCAATATATACGACAAGGCACAGGCAGCACTTACCGTTGCCAACCGTCTTTACGATTGGGGCTGTGAGGTCTGTACGTTGATATACAATAAGGACAAGATCATTCGAATGAATAAGACCAGAGTGCGTTTTACGTTCGTTAATGCAGAGAATGCATATTCAAGCGTTGATGCGGTCATAGTTCTCGGAGGAGACGGAACGATACTCGAGTCAGCCCGCCGCGCAGCTCCGTTTGGAACGCTTGTGCTCGGACTCAATCTTGGACGGCTTGGATATATGGCGGAGCTTGAGCTTGGAGAAATAGAGCAGCTCTCGCGTATCATATCGGGAGATTACCAAATAGAAACCCGTTCAATGATAAATATAGAGATAGTTTCTGCCGATGGGGAGGTCAGAAAGAATGAGTACGCGCTAAATGACGCGGTGCTTTCCAACGGTTCTATATCACGAGTAGTTGATCTTGAGCTTTATGAGGGCGGCGTGATGATCGCGGCGTACCGCTCTGACGGTATGATAATATCCACACCCACGGGCTCTACGGCGTATTCACTGGCGGCAGGCGGAGCAATAGTTGACCCTCGCTTGAATTGCCTTTGTGTAACTCCGATATGTGCGCACTCGCTTTATGCGCGTCCTTTGATTTTTCCCGATAGCGCGAGCATTGAGATAAAGAATATATGCCAAAGAGAAAAGAC
>JAZRFU010000127.1:0-10410 GCA_045643865.1 Eubacteriales bacterium | reverse complement strand
GCACAAGATTGCCGAGTATATCAATTTTCTCATCATCAAGACCGAGTCGGTCGTACATTTTGCCCTGAACCCACGGTTCAAGATTTATAACGAGGTCGGTCTTCTCGGTTTCCTTGACCGCGCCCATACCGAACAGGCGGCGTACGTCAACGATACCGATTCCGCGAAGCTCTACGTAGTGACGAATGATCTCGGGTGCTGATCCAACCAGCGTCTTTGCCGAAACCTTCTTTATCTCGACCGCGTCGTCCGCGATAAGACGGTGACCTCTTTTTACAAGCTCTATCGCCGTTTCACTCTTACCTACGCCGCTATCACCGAGGATAAGCAGACCCTCGCCGTAAACCTCGACCAAAACTCCGTGGCGGGTAATACGGGGCGCAAGATGCGTGTTCAGCGAGCTTATCAGCCACGCCATAAACGCGCTGGTTTTTTCACGTGTTTTGAGGATCGGGACACCCTCGCGGCGCGCGTGATCCAGCATTTCCTCGAAAACGTCAAGCTGCGAGGTAAATATGACCGCAACGGGATGAGCGCTGATAAAATCCGCTATCTTTTTTTCTCTGTCAAACTTATCAAGACCTGACAGATAACGGTGTTCCGCATTGCCGATAAGGCAGATGCGGTCCTTTTCAAATATCTCGTAAAATCCCGCAAGGGCAAGACCGGGACGGCCTACCTCGGGAGTTACAACATTTATATCCTGATAATTCTCAGGCACGAACGCTCTCTCAAGAGAGAATTCCTCCTCAAGCTTATAAAGGGGTATTGTATATTCCATACGCTTACTACCTCCGAATTTTTGTGAACGCTTTTACGTTGCACACGTTTATTTTAGTTTATTATACCACAGTTTGATATTTTTGTATAGACCTTTTTCAAAAAACCGAGAAAAAAACAATAAATGTTGCAAAAATCCTTATACATTCATAGAACATTCATAATAATATAGTATAATGTTAAGGTATAATGGGTTAATTATATGGTGTTTTGAAAATATAGTATAATCTATGCGCCGCGGCGCATACAAAGAGGTATAAAATTGAGCAATAAGAATAAGAAAAAAAAGGCGCTTACAGGCACCGATAAGACGAGAGAAAATAGCAAAAAGCCGTTCGTATGGACTAAAAAGAAAAAGATCGCGGCGGCAATTATAGGCGCGGCAAGCTTAGCCGCTATTGTATCTTTGGTAATAATTCTCGTTATGCAGATCGGAACGGTGCGCCCTATCAAGAGCACGGACGAGGAGGCGAGGACCGTTGGAACGGTCGCGGGCTTTGAGGTAAGATACGAGGAGCTTCGTTACATAACGCTTACCTGCCGAGAGCAGCTTGATGCGGAGTTCGGTATTGAATACGACCGTCTTGACGTAGAGGGCAGAGCAAGATACGAGGCGGCGCTATCATCAATGGTCGAGGACAAGATAAAGAGCAATTACGTCATACTCTCTCTTTGCGAGAAGTACGGCATCGCCATTAACTCAAAGGCGGCGGATAATTACGTATCGGAGCAGCTGCAAGCGCTTGTTGACGAGGAGCTGGGCGGCAGTGTTAAAAATTACCGCGATTGGCTCGCTAAAAACAATCTGACCGATAGCTTTGTGCGCCTCATGTATAAGGTGGACTACCTTGAGGCAAAGCTGCTCGACAAGCTTGTCGAGGACAAGATCGGCATTGCATACGACAACAAAACCAAGGCGGAATTCGTTGATTACGTGCTGAACGGCGGAGATTACGTCAAAACCATACACGCGTTTTATCCTCACGAGCACCCCAATTCCGCAAACACTGAATATAATGCTTATTCACGTGCTCTTGCAGCGCTTAATAATCTCAATGCAATAGAGAACGGTGAGGCAAGATTTGAGAGAATGAGGACTGAGATCGGAAAAGCTCCGTTCGTTCAGGGCTTTTCGGTAACCGGCTCGGATTATTATTTCACCTACGGACAGATGAGTGAAAAATATGAGAGCGAGGCGTTCTCACTTGATATTTACGGAGTTGGCGATCTTGTCCGCACCGATGACGGATATTACGTTATCATGCGCGTGCCAATGGTTGAGGACGAGGTAAGAACACGCGCCGGTGAGCTGCTCTCGCAGTATCAGTACGCGGTGTTGAAGCGCGCAGAGGACACAAAGAGAGCCGAGCTGTCGTTTGACGGCAACGAATATTTTGACGGACTTGCTCTGATAGATATAGAGTAACGGTCAGCTTGCATTTTTGCAGAAGGGAGGATAAGCATGGCTAAGAGAAGAATAAACAGATATGCTCGCCGTCGCGCGAGATCCGAGCGCAGATCAAAAGCGCCTGCGATAATACTGTGTGTAGTCTTGTTTGTCCTGCTTTCATTGGTCGCGTCGGTTGCTATAGGCATCGCGCTTGGCAACAAGGCGGACGAGATAAATAACCGACCGCAGTATCAGTTTGACCGCATTGAATATCAAAGCGGACAAAAGACCGTGCGTAGCGTAGAGGCGTATTTCTTCCCCAAGGGAACAAGTGCCGCCGATTATGCAAGTCAGGAAATATCCGACTTTTCATTTGAGATAAGAGCCAAGGACGGAACGCTTAATTACGCGTTTTCGGTTGGCGAGGAATTTGGATTTGATGCTATGGATAGCGCCGTGACGCTTGCGGACGTTGTCAAGGATATTCACAATGAGGGTGGATATGCCTGCGGATATTTCTATGTGACGTCGTTTGAGTGCGCAGATGCGACCTTGCGCGAGGTCTATAAGTCGTATGAGATCGCGCTTATAGAGGAAGCATCCAGGTGCGGTGTTGATGACATTTTGCTGTTAGGACTCGATGTCAACGCGTCTAATATTGATGAGGTTGAGCAATTTGTGGCTCGCGCATCGGTCGCGGCAAAAACGAGCGCGGTTGGTGTTATGCTGACGGAGCAAACACTGACTCTGACGGAGAACGAGGTGTATTTTGCGGCTCGCCTCAAGAATGCATGCGATTATCTGGCTCTTGATCTTACACACGTGGCATATCAGGACAGTCTACCCAAGGACGAAAACGGTCAGACGGTCAAAAGTCAGCTTGAATCAGCTGTTGACAAGCTTCAATATTACATCGACACCTACAAAATACGAGTCATTTTTGGACGTGGCAGATCCAATCTTTACCGCGAGGCGCTTGAAATAGGTATTGTCGATATGCAGGTGATTGACAAGCAATAACGGGCTTTTACTTTGTTTTTGCCGTCAGAATAAAAAAACAAAGGAAATTTCAAATAAAAAAAGTCATTTTGTAAAAAGTTGCGTATATTAATTAAGTAATGTTAAACCGCTTGTGCGGAGGAAAGGAGGAGCGCATGGAAAACAAATTTGATAAGAGCATCAGTGATATGTTTTTGGATAGAGAAAAGGAAGCTTTGTCTAAATATGCGTTCCTGACGTCTCAAACAAGAGGAAGAGAAAAAGCGGTGGAGCCGTGCGCCAACAGAACGGAATTTCAGCGTGACCGCGACAAGATAATACACTCACAGGCATTCCGACGCCTGATGAACAAGACACAGGTGTTTTTGGCTCCGTCGGGAGACCATTACCGCACGCGTCTGACTCACACGCTTGAGGTGGCGCAGATTGCCAGAATAATCGCGCGCGCGCTTCGACTCAACGAGGATCTTACAGAGGCGATAGCACTCGGTCACGACCTCGGACATACGCCCTTCGGTCATGCGGGAGAGGCGGCGCTTCAGGAGCATTATTCGCCCGATTTCACCCATTACAGACAAAGCTTGCGCGTTGTTGAAAAGCTTGAAAAGAACGGCGCGGGACTTAATCTTACATTTGAGGTGCGTGACGGTATAGTAAATCATACGGGCTGTAATATGGCGTCCACGCTTGAGGGAATAGTTGTTAAGCTTGCAGACAGAATAGCATATATAAATCACCATATTGACGACGCTTGTCGCGCGGATATTCTCAATCCGAGTGATATTCCGACTCATATAACCGAGGTGCTCGGCTCGACGCACGGACAGAGGATAAATACCATGGTCTCGTCTGTGATAGACGCAAGCTATGATAAGCCGTATATAGCTATGAGCGATGAGGTACAGGGCGCGACGGACGATCTGCGCGAGTTCCTTTTTGCACACGTATATAGAAATCCCATCGTAAAGGGCGAGGAGTCCAAGGCAAAGGAGCTGCTTATAAAGCTGTTTGACTACTACGTTAAAAATCCCGAAAAAATGCCCGGTTCTTACTATAAAAACACCGCCTTCGAATCAGTTGAGCGCTGTGTCTGCGATTTCGTTGCGGGAATGACGGACCGTTATGCAATAGAGACGTATAACGATCTGTTTGTACCGAAGATATGGAGGGGCAAGGCATGATATCAAGAGAAATTATCGAAGAGATCCGCTCCAGAAACGATATCGTAGAGCTGATAGGTACATACGTAAATCTTAAGCGCGCGGGCTCGAATTATAACGGACTTTGCCCGTATCATAGCGAGAAATCGCCGTCGTTTACGGTGTTTCCCAACACGCAGTCGTTTTATTGCTTCGGTTGCGGAGCAGGCGGCGATGCAATAACCTTTGCTATGAAGTCGGAAAATCTTGACTATACCGCGGCAGTTGAATTTCTCGCCAAACGCGCGGGAATAACAATAACGGTGGATGATAGGCAGGATAAGGGCGGTATCACCAAGCAAAGAATACTTCAGATGAATCTTGAGGCGGCAAAATATTTCCGCGCTTGTCTTTGGGATGAAAAGGTAGGCAAGATCGGCATGGATTATCTTATGGGAAACCGCAAGCTGTCGCCTGCAACTATTAAGCATTTCGGTCTGGGCTACGCGCCGAACGGATTTGGCGGTCTTACCGATCACATGCATAAAAAGGGTTTTACCGACGAGGAGCTTATCGTGGGCTTCCTTTGCGGTAAAAGTCAGAAAACGGGCAAGGCGTACGACTATTTCCGCAACCGTGTCATTTTCCCGATCATCAACACGTCGGGTGACGTTATCGCGTTTGGCGGTAGAGTTATGGACGATTCCAAGCCCAAATATCTGAACTCGTCCGATACACCCGGATTTAAGAAGAGTAAAAACCTTTTTGCGCTGAATTTTGCTAAAAATCATTGCTCGGAAAGAATGATTCTTTGCGAGGGATATATGGACGTCATCGCACTGCACGCCGCGGGCTTTGAAAACGCTGTGGCAACGCTTGGAACTGCGCTTACGCAGGAGCAGGCACGCATGATGGCTAAATACACAAAGCAGGTCATAATATCCTACGACTCCGACGAGGCGGGGCAGGCGGCAACGCGTAAGGCGGTCAGAATGCTCTCCGACGTTGGTCTTGACGTAAAGATACTGCGAATGGACGGAGCCAAGGACCCTGACGAATACATCAAAAAGCGCGGTTCGGATTCGTTCAGATCACTGCTTGATTCCAGCCGTACGGGATTTGAATTTAAGCTCGAGAACGCGCTGGCAAAATACAATCTGCTTGTTGCAGAGGACAAAATAAAGGCGTCGGGCGAGATGTGCGAATATATTTCGGACGTTTGGTCGGGCGTGGAGCGCGAGGTTTATATTGCGGCAGTTGCAAAACGGCTCGGAATATCCGAGGAGGGCTTGAAAAACGACGTTGAGATGCTCCGTCGCAAGAAAATTCAGGCGTATAAAGATAAAACTGCACAGCAGGCACGGCTTGGAGCTATGGGCGTCGGTGATAAGATAAATTCCGAGGCAATTAAAAACATAAAGGCGAGAGCGGCAGAGGAAGCGGTTATCGGACTTATGCTTATGTATGAGGAAAACCGCGATCTCATTATGTCGAAAAAGGTCGAGCTGGCGTCAAGCGATTTCGTTTCGGAATTTCATTCACGCGCGTTTGCTTCAATTATGAAGCTTCACGAGCAAAATCAGTACGATTTTGCAATGCTGGGTCAATTCTTGACGCCCGATGAAATGGGACGGCTTCAGGGGCTTGAGCAAAAGAGAAGAGCACTTGTGGAAAACGGACGCGCCGTTTTTGAGGAGTGCGTAAAAACTGTAAGAGAAGAGAAAAAGCTTGCCGATGCAAGTGCTGACGGCATAGACGAGATCCGTATGCTGCTGGAGAAAAAGCGCGGAGCTCAAAATAAGTGATACAATCAAAAGAGAGGACATAAAAATGAAGGAAGATTTTTACACGGAAACGCAGGAGATGATCGAGGAGTGCGAATCCAAAAAGGTCGAGGACCTTATAGAAAAGAGCAAAAAGACAGGTCTGTCTGACGAGGACTTCGATCAGGCGCTTGAGGAAATGAACTACGATATGGACGAGCTTGACAAGCTCTGCGAGGCGCTTGAGGACAACGGCGTTGAGTTGCCCGGAAGTATTTCCGATGCCGAGCTTGAAAAGATCCAGGAGGAAGTTTCCAAGTTTGAAAACAGCGCTAATATGGAGAAGATCCTGGAGCAGGAGGGCGTTGCGATAGACGACCCCGTGCGTCAGTATCTTAAAGAGATCGGACGTATTCCGCTGCTTGATTCCGAGCAGGAAAAGGAGTGCGCGGAGAGAATGATGAACGGCGATGAGAGCGCAAAGAACATACTCGTTGAGTCCAACCTTCGACTCGTTGTAAGTATCGCTAAAAAATACCTTGGACGCGGAATGTACTTCCTTGATCTCATTCAGGAGGGTAACCTCGGTCTTATGAAGGCGGTAGATAAGTTTGATTACACCAAGGGATATAAATTCTCAACGTACGCTACGTGGTGGATCAGACAGGCGATAACCCGTGCTATTGCAGATCAGGCAAGAACTATCCGAATTCCCGTTCATATGGTTGAAACCATTCATAAGGTAACAAAATACTCCCGCCAGATGCTTCAGGAGCTCGGACGTGAGCCCACTGCGGAGGAAATAGGTGAAAAGATAGGTATGAGCGCAGATAAGGTCAGAGAGATACTCAAGATATCGCAGGACCCCGTATCTCTTGAAACTCCTATCGGCGAGGAGGAGGACAGCCACCTCGGTGACTTCATTCCCGATGACGACACGCCCGCTCCCGCAGACGCGGCGGCTTCCACCATACTTCGTGAGGTGATCGACCGTGAGCTTCACACGCTGACTCCCAGAGAGGAGCACGTTATCAAGCTCCGCTTCGGACTTTATGACGGCAGACCCAGAACGCTCGAAGAGGTTGGTAAGGAATTTGACATTACCCGTGAGAGAATACGTCAGATCGAGGCGAAGGCGCTCCGCAAGCTGCGTCACCCCAGCCGCGCAAGACATCTTCGCGGATTTCTCGATTGATATGGCATAAATCCCCTTGACATTTGTTGAGTTTTATAGTAAAATATATATTAGCGTTTAATTCGCTATCTTGTATCATTACAAGATAACGGAATAATTATATCGGAGGTTCTTATGAAGAAAAGGTTGCTTTGTCTGTTCTTGGGCATGATACTGCTTTTATCGTGTGTCCTTACGGGCTGTGAACAAGAAAAAACCGAAGCAGACGTTGATAGCGATATGGGTGCAAAAACCATCACGATGACTGTGATCACCGAGAAAAAGGTTTGCAATACGGACAAAGAGCTTGCTGACTATCTTGAACAAGAATGTAATGGTGACAAGGAAAGCGAAAAGTATAAGGCGATGCTTGAAACCATGGCGGCTTACGAGGCAGTTGAGGCAGCATTTACAAAGATAACCAAAAAGGACAAAACTAACGTTGACCTTCTGTTCTATACCGAGGAAGAGTACTATAATATGCTTGAGGTAGCGATGGCTGAATATGCTCTCGAAAAGAAGAATGCCGAGATGGCAGAAAGAGCTTTGGATCACTACATAAAGGAGTTCCGTACTGTTTATCCCGAGTACTCGAAGGAAGCGATAGCAAAGTCGTTCTATAAGCATTTCCCCGAATATGAGAAATACAAAAATTTCTCCAGTGAGGGTGGAAGTGCAGAGGATCAGTATCAGAAAAACGAGTTCGGTATAAACGAGCTTGTATATCCCGCGGCAGAAGAAAATCAGCTTGATATTATCTATCTGTCGGGCAAGGATATGTATTACAGCTACATAGAAAATGAGTGGATCATCGCGCTCAACGAGCATCTTTCCACAACGGGCGGAAAGCTCAACGACTATATCACTCCCGCACTTATGAACGGTGTTAAGGTAAACGGTCAGACGTTTGCTATCCCCAACAACGTACAGATGGGCGAATACACCTATATGATGGTGGACAAGGAGTTGGCTGATCAGTATAAGTACACGTATCAGTCCTTTAGCAATCTGGTGGATTGCAGATACTTCCTTGAGGACGTCGCTAAAAACGAGAACGATATCCTTCCGATAGATTCCTCGTTTGACGAGTGTATCGACCTGTTCGTGTGGTACTGGAATATTGACGTGACAACGGACCCTGAGTACGGCACGTACAAATATAATGTTAACACCGACAATAAGTTCTCACTTCTCGGAACAGTTTACTCTCACCCGTCAAATGTCGGTAGAGGAGAGGTGAATCTCAATTGGACTAATCTCCTTGCAGATGCTGAATATCGCGATATATTCACCTGCCTTAAGGGATATGAGATCAACGGCTATTACAATAGCGGTAACGATAGCAGAGCGGCGGCGATCTCCTTTGTTAACGGCACTTACGCAATACAGAAGGCGGCTAAGGAAAACGGCGGTGTATACACCGATGAAAACGGCAAGGAATACTACGCTTACGTTGCAAAATACCCCATGGCTGACGAATATTCGCTTTACGGCAATATGTTTGCGGTGTCCGCAAATACCAAATATGCAGAGGCGTGCATGGAGGTAATAACCCTCATCAACACCAATGCAGAGGCAAGAAATATTCTTCAGTACGGTATTGAGGGCGTAAACTACATTATCGACGAGAATACAGGTGTTCTTCAGCGTCTCAACGATAGCTATATGATGGATATAATCAAGACGGGTAACTGCTACATTGCGCACCCTGAGGAGGGACTGCCTGCTGATTATTGGGAAAACGCAAAGATACAGAGTAATGAAACACTTATAGATCCGCTTCTTGGATTTGACCTTGACGCACGTTTGGCAGAGTATGGATATGTTCTTGACAACGAGCAGCTCGATTGGGCAAGTCAGTGGGCGCAGAAGAAGCTTGAGGATATTGAGAAATGCGATAATTACGACGACCTTTATGCCCTTGTTGAGAATCTCGGCGTTGCAATGAATAATGCAATGATCGACGTTACGATAATTAATAAAAGGGGCGAGGAGGAAGCGGCCATAATCAATATGGCTAAGCTTACCAACAAGGCGTACGACACCTCAACGGGCGCGGACGGAGAACAGGATCCTAAGGGTGAATCACCCTATACTATCTACTATAACTGGTTGGTTGAGCTTGGATATCTTGCTCCCGAGGTTGAGGAATAATTAATTACGGCATAAAAAACAAGCAAATAAGCATCGGCCCCTGCAACGATTGCAGGGGCTGATTTAAAATAAGGAGATCAGAAATTGAAATACACGCATCTTATCTGGGATTTTAACGGAACTATATTCAACGACGTTGAGGCGGGTATAATAAGCGTAAACAAGATGCTTGCGGAGCGCGGACTTGACGTGATACCAAGCGTGGAGCATTACAGAAGTATATTCGATTTTCCCATCGAGGATTATTATCGCGGTCTTGGATTTGATTTTGATGCCGAGCCGTATGAGGTGTTAGCGCCGATATGGGTGGCACTTTATAATCAAAATGCCGAGAATTCTCAGCTTTGTGACGGGGTTATCGAAACGATGCAGAAGGCAAGTGAGCTTGGAGTCGAGCAGCTTGTGCTATCGGCATGTGAGCTTGGAATGCTCAATCGTTATCTCAATAAGCTTGGCGCGCGTAAGTATCTTGGCGAGGTCATAGGACTGGATAATATACACGCAAGAAGCAAGATCGCCGAGGCACTTGAATGGAGGGGCAGAAACCCCGACGCTCGCGCACTTATGATAGGCGATACCACGCACGACTTTGAAACGGCAAAGGCACTCGGGGCGGATTGCGTGCTGTTTGCGGGTGGACATCAGTCAAGAGAAAAGCTTTCGGTTTGCGGTTGTCCTGTGGTGGACACTATCTCCGAGGTTTTTGAATATCTTAAATAAATGAAATATCCGCGTCAACGATCTGTTGACGCGGATATTTTTATTTTATTTTCTTTTACTGCTCGTCCTTTTGCGCGTACTCGGATATGTCTATCTTTGCAAGCTTGGACTGATCAAATTTACCCTTTGCGCGCTCAAAATACTGAATATTGTTGCGCAGCATAAACACGAACTGATTGTTTGGCGTTCTCCCCTCTGCTTCAGACACGTATATAAGCTTTCTCATAAGCTCGTCGGAAAGACGGACCTTTATTTCGTATTGATTTTTCATTTTTACAGTCCTTTCTGTGT
>JAZRFU010000126.1:0-4690 GCA_045643865.1 Eubacteriales bacterium | reverse complement strand
TACCTCGTAGGGTACACCCAAGCTATCAAGTGTATCAATAGCTTTCTTAACTATGGGCATATCGCTTGCGCTTCCCATTACGATCCCGACTTTTTTCATGTCCAAATCCTCCGTATATATTGATTTTAATTTCTTACCGTCAAAAAAAGACCAGCCGATAACGCCAAAAAACAGCTCAAAATAAGAAATGGGCGCACTTATTCCGAAAAAACAAGTGTGCCCAGACGGTCGGCTATATAAATTTCTGTTCCACGTGGGCAGATCCACTTATCCGTCAGTCACAGAAACTCTTCAATTAACAATATAATGATACCATAAAGCGACAAAATTGTCAATAGCTTTTTAGTAATACTTATTAAATATTAATACAATATTTTTGGTTATTTTGATACATTTGGAGCTTCACTTTTCTCCACTGATGATCTGCGCGCAAATAAAGCGGAAGCTATCCAAAAAACAGCAACAATAACAAGGCAACCAAACGTAAAACCGCCTACGTCGATCCATGCGTCAGTAAGCGACGGCCCTCTTTGCGTGAATATTTGCAACGTTTCGTCAGTCAAAGGAACAAATGCTCCGACAAATGCGCAAAACAGTGCTTGCTCACCTTTTCGGGGCATTATTTCACGGCAAAGCAGCACAGATACCGCTCCCAAGCTCATAAATTCGCAAAAATGAGCCAATTTTCTCACCAGATGATGTCCTTCCTCACTCGGCTCGCGATTTCCTCCCAATATTGTGGCAACAAAACGACTTATCGCGCCCGATGCCTCCTTGGAAAGCATTGAATTACCCCATATAAAGCACAAAATCAAACAAAAAAGCAATATGTATATTCTTTTTCGCATAATCATTCCCTTTCCGCGTCATCAGCGGCTATGCAGGCATTCTCAAACAGTGCCTTTCCCTTTTGCTCCAGCTCGTGAAGCTTGGCAATGCCGAGCCGTCTTTCGATTATCTGTATAGCGTCTGCCATATTTGGAGGTCGTGTATCTGTATTGTGACAGTCGGTTCCTATCAGCGTTATAACCCCCTGCTTCAGCAGGCGCAACGTGCGGCGTCTGGTTTTTACACTTGTCAGCGCCGAGGCATTTATCTGTATTATCGCACCTTTTTGAGCAAGATGTCGGATCATGCTGTCGCGGCAATAATAAAAATATCTCTCAACGTGTGCTATGATAGGAATAATTCCGCGTTTTTCAATCAAATCGCACATTTCCTCAACGACAGAATGTCCCCATCTACGAAACGGAAGCTCCACAAGCAGAAGATCCGTTCCCTCAATTTTAAGCGATGCAACCTCTTCCGACGTGGATATGCCGTCAAAATAGGCAACCTCCGCTCCTATGTATATACAGGGGAGCTTCTCTTGGTGATGCTTTATTTCCTCGTACAAGGATTTGAGTGCTCTGTCACGGCGGGACAAAAATGAACGCGGCGATTCATTTTCAGGATAAAAATGAGAGGAAGCGATCAATGCCGCCACTCCCTGATCGCGAAGCATTCTCATCATTTCGATAGACTGATCACAGCTGCGACTTCCGTCATCCATGTTAGGAAGAATGTGCGTATGAGTATCAACAAATTCCAATTTTGTCAGATCAACAGCGCATTTTATCTTGCTCATTAAAGTACCCCCTTTCATTAAAACAAACAAATAAAACCGAGACGGGCCTCGGTTTTATTTTGTGGAATTATATCATTTGTAATTTTCGGTATAGTATCCGTATGAATTCTTTCTGCGGCTTACCGAATGTCCAACCTTGTTATATACAAATCCGAGAATTTTTGCATTTGCATAATTAAGCTGACGTATAACCTCGGTTATATCTCTGCGCTTGGTAGAGCTGTGCTTTGCCACTATGACCACGCCGTCGATATATTTGGATATAGCAATTGTATCCGATACTGCAAGAACGGGAGAAAGGTCAACCACTATGTAATCATAGGTCTCCTTGAATTTCTCGATCACGCTTTGCATTTTGCGCGAGCCGATAAGCTCTGCGGGATTGGGAGGAATATCTCCCGATGTAAGTACCGTTACGTTCTTATGTAAAACGCCCTCATGCATAGGAACGTCATCGCTTCCCGCGAGCAAATTGGAAAGACCGGGGGCGCGCGGAATGTCAAGCGATGCGCATATCGAGGGACGGCGCATATCGGCATCCATCAAAAGAACCTTATAACCTGCCTCTCCAAGAGAATATGCCAGATTGAGTGATATAGTACTCTTTCCGTCACGGGGACATGCACTACTGATTCCAATAACCTTTGCGCTGTCATCGCCAACAAACGCGAACGATATATTGGTTCTAAGGCGGTTATACGCTTCTCTCGATGCAAAGTTAAGCCCCGCACCTATCATCGCCTTGTCTTCTGCTTTTTTCTTATCCGTACAATTATTCTTTTTCAACATTACATTCTCCTGCCAATCATCTGATTTCAAGTAAACGAAACCGATTATCTTTACTTGCTTTTAGATTCGTATTCGTACTTATACGAGTACTTTGAATATCTGTAGCCACGACCTGATGATCTGGCATCGGGAATAACCGCAAGCATCGGGATCTTTTCACCGTAACGGGCGATCAACCACTCCTCCGAGTCCATATCGTCCTTGGCAAGTCCCACGACGAGAAGAACACCGGCGCTGATCACAAATCCCACTATCGCTCCAAGCAATGTGTTGGCAATGATGTTAGGAGATGAGGGGGACTGGGGAACGGTAGGCCAGTTGAGAACCTTACCTTCTCCGCCCTTGATTATATTTTCAGATCTGAGTCTCTCACAGAAAGCTTCTATGATATGATCGGCAACTATCTTCGTTTCCTCACGGTATTCACTACTGATAATAATATCAAAAAATCTGGAGCCATCAACAGTTTCAACAGTTATCATACCAGAAAGAAGAACCGCCGTATATTTCTCACGGAATTTTGTCACTCCGTTGCCCTCAAAGTCATACTCGTTAAGCTTTTTAGCCGCGCGCTCAAGGGTTACGTTGGACTTAACTATCTCAGCATAGTCCTTTGCCATTGCCTGTCCTGAAAGAAGGTCCTGATATATAGTCATTTCGTCGCTGTTGATGCTAAGCTTAGCAGACGACTTATACGTATCCGGCACAAAGCGATCAGTATATACAAACACTGACGTCGCGCAGACAACAGTTGCCAAAACTATTATCCACCAATACTTCAATACCGACTTCATCAACTGGGCAAGTGTGATGCCGTAAACATTCTCTTCCATAAAATTCTCCAATTCTATATTTTCTCGCTATTACCACAAGGCATTAAATCCCATTATCCATAATATTATATCACTTAATACGGCGCTTGTCAATAGCCATAGGAGAATTATTAGCAAAATTATTCACCAAAAAATATCCCTCGCGCCATGCGCGAGGGATACAAAATGTTTTTATTATTGTGATGCTTATGCAAGCGCCTCAAGCTGACTCTTGTTCATTGTGGTTGCCGAGCCGGATGCTGTCTGAAGCTTAACCGTATCTTCGCCCACAAGCTCAATTACGCCTGCCATATCCTTGACGGTTGCAATGTATGCAACGTCAACGGTATATTCGGTATAATCGCCGGCTCCTACCCAATTGAGCAAGAGGAATTCTATAAATCCAGGATATTCCCCATCTGCATTAGGAGTGTAGTAAGAGTGACCGTACTCACTCATATCTATAACCAGCGTAGTCCATTCACCCGCGGTAAATGCAGATGCAGCAGGGCCCATATGTCCCGATCCGCCGTTGAAATGCAGCTGCCAGCTGAGCGATGTCATATTGGTTCTGACCTTGAGCACGATGTATCTCGCTCCGTCTATATGTCCGTCGTTGCGCAGCTGAATGCCGTGAGAATATTGTGCTTTCTCAAGATTTCTTCCCGCAAAGCTACGGTAAGCTATGCCGTCCTCGATCTGTATACCAAGATCCTCAGAGCACTGGTTGCTGTATATAGTTGCCTGATGAGGTCCAACGATCTCAACAATGCTTTCATTTACAGCAACTCCGTTTGCACCGTGTCCGCAGATACACTCGTATCTGTTGGTATCTGCGTTATAAACGAACTTGTGCTCCTCTGTCGTACCGCCCTCAAGTCCGCATTTATCGCACGAGGGAGACGTGTGAGTGTTGTTAGCATTAACGGTGTAATCATGAGCATTACCTGCCATAGCGCAAAGCTCTGATTTGGTAATTGCCGTGGAGCTTGAAGAGGCGGTTGAGAAATATACGTTCTCCGCATCAACAAATTCAAGCGCGCCCGCAAGATCGCTTACAAATGCAGCATACGCAATATCCAGCGTGTAGTCCTTGAAGTTTCTGCTCTCACTTTCGGGCAGATTGTTCATAATATTATGGTCGTAGTTGACCGTCAAAAGCAGATTGTTGATCACTCCGCCTCCTGCATAATAGTTGCTTATCGCTTTAGCATCGGCAATGTATATTATCCATTCACCCGAGCATACTGCGGTATAGTCCAACGTAACAGCGCCGTCACTTCCGCCATTGAGCCACATGCGCCAGCTACTGTCCAGCAGAGGCATGCTGGTTCTCATCTTTATTACGAGATACTGCGCGCCACCGGTAGCCAATGTTCCATTGTTAGAAATAACGATTCCAAACGCTGTACCTGTTACACAATCTGTTCCGCTGAATCTTACGTAAACGTCGCTATCTTTA
>JAZRFU010000125.1:0-3926 GCA_045643865.1 Eubacteriales bacterium | reverse complement strand
GTTTGTGAGCTCTACCGTACCCAACACCTCGGGCTCGGGCTTGAAAACGACGTTGCCCGTTCCGTATTCCTTGACCTGATAGAGCAGGTGTGCGGAATATCTTGTGCCACCGTTAAGCACGGTTGAAATATAGCACGACAGCTGCAAGGGAGTAAACGTGTTATCCGACTGACCTATCGCGGCGGAGATGGTGTTACCCGCCGTCCAGCCCGTCAGACCGTTTTCGTCGCGATAATCGGGGCCTGCCAGAATTCCATTTTTCTCGCCAAGCTCAATCCCCGTGTATTCGCCAAGACCGTAAGCCCGACAGTATTCGTTCATCTTATCTATTCCCATGCGGCGACCAAGCTCGTAAAAATAGCAGTTGCACGACGTTTGAAGCGCATACGCGGCATTTACCTCATAATGCGCGCCGGGGTAAACCCAGCATTTCGGCTGATAATCTGAATAATACGTATATTGACCGCTGCAGAATATACGCGTTGATGACGTTAGCGTTCCGCTTGAGATTCCCGCCGCGACCATACCAACCTTGAAGGTAGAGCCGGGGGCGTACGTTCCGTTAAGCGCGCGGTTAAGCAAGGGGTTTGCGGGATTTGCGATCAGCGCGTTATAATTTTCGTTATACGTGGAAAGGTCGTAGGTGGGATATGACGCCAGCGCCAGAACCTCCCCGTTATTGGGATCTACCGCGGTTATCGCGCCCGCCTCGGTGCCACCAAGAAGACCTATGTTGATCTTTATTCCCTCCTCGGCGGCGATCTGCAGGTCTATGTCAATCGTAAGATATACGTCATTGCCCGCGACTGCCTCTTTCTCGATGCGGCTATCTATAATATTTCCGTTCTTGTCCTCAACGACCACTCTTACGCCGTTCTGACCGCGCAAGTACTGCTCGAATATTTGCTCACACCCACTTATTCCCACGATGTCGTTCATTTCGTAGCCGAGGGAGTTGTAATATTCCCAGCGCTCTGCGGGAATGCTTCCTGTCTGTCCGAGAATGTGTGAGGCGTATCCTGGGTAGGCGTAAACGCGAGATGCCTTGGTCGAAAAATCAGCGCCTGCGACACTTAACTCCTTGATATACGCAATAGAGGATATATCAATATCAGTCGCTACGGTATATCTGTTGTATATGGAGAAATCATTGACCTCCATATCGTATCTCATGCGCAGAATTTTGTCTATTTCCTCGTTTGAAAATGACGATTGCGCGTCATCGGAAACGATTTTATATTTTTTAAGATAAAAATCAATGATTTCCTGCTCGCTTGGGAATTTGTCGGGATTTTGAGTGTAAAAATCGGCAAGCTGGGACACGGTCAACTCATTTTTGGGCTTGTCCGATTCGGTTTCCAGCTCGTTTTGCGCGATTCTCTTGAGCAGGCGGTAATAGATGTCCGAGTCAGTATTCCTTGCCTCTGCGGAATAGGTGTAATTGGGATAAGCTCCGTCAAAGGGAAAGCTTTCTTGCTTCATGTGCGAGGTGTTATTTGTTGCCTCGAGCGCATTGATTATTTGAAGAATGGACACGTTTCTCTGCGCTTGAGTTGCCGCCATGGCGTCGTAGTCGAATATGAGATCGTAGGAGTATTCGTTATATATCAGCTTTTTGCCGTTGCGATCGTATATCTCGCCACGCACCGCCTCGATGACCTCTCGGCGCTCGTACGTGCCCGTCTGTATTTTGTCACCGGGGTCTGATGCCAGCGCAATATTTATCATGCGCAAAAAATACACCAGGCATACCGCGACAAACAAAAGACAGACGATAAAAATACGAAGGTGGGTCTTGTTTTTCAAGTTCATAAATTCCACCTCCGTAATATTTTCAAAGATTTATTTTCCCTGCTATGCGGGAATGAGATTTAATGCAAATTCAGCCGCGTAAACGACGAACATTGCGATAATGCCCGCGCTTGCGCACGCAACCCCGATCACCTGCTTGCGCGACAAATGACACTCGCCGCGACCAAAGTGAATTCTTTTGCGGAAAGCTATCGGGAGTGCTACCGCACACGCCATTGAGGCGTAAATAAACAGGGAAAATGCCAGCGCGCACAAAAGTAAGGGAAGATTGCTCATAACAAATTCCGTATATGCCTCAACGTCGGTAATATCAATTTTTTCAAGACCTTCAATGACGGGAGAGAGCCACGTGGTCACGACAGAGCCGAAGAAATTGATCACGGCGTGCATGATCACAGTCAGGTGTATCTTGCCCGTGCTGTAATATATATATCCGAGGATGAGTCCGAGCAAAAAGCAATAGAAGAACTGATAGAAATTGCCGTGCATAAGGCCGAACATAAGCGCCGAAAGCACAACGCAGAACAGTCCGCCGTATTTCTGTGTTCTGTCAATTATAAATTTACGGAACACCAGCTCCTCGCCGATGGGAGCGACTATTACCGTAAATATCGCGGTTATCAGTATATTTTCCTCGTCGATTATACTTGTGAGCGCGTTGCTGTAATCGTAATTCATCGCCTCGGATATTACGTCCATGAGGAAATTTCCGATAAATGCGCCGATATACATACAACCGAAGCCCACAACGAGAAATATCAGCCACTTGCCGACACCCATCTTGCGCTTTTTTGGTGGATCCGCCTTGACCTTTGACGTGATTATCAAAAGAATGGGCAGAGCAAAAAGATAGAGCGACACGGGGGTGAGCAGATTAAGAAACAGATAGCTCTCCGCAAAATCGGGAACGAGCAGCTGTGCCGCGATCATAATGACCAGCGCGACCGCGGTTGAAACGACGGAAAATACCGCGTATCCAAATCCTATCGTGGAAAGATTTTTCTTTTCCTCATATTCATTGATCAATGAGATCTCCGAGCCGCCGAAGTCCTGATTCGGTGTGTGATTTTCACGGCTCATGTTTTCATAAGTGCCGTCCAAATACGGATTTTTCAGCTCCCAATCGTTAAATTGAATTGGCTCTGGCTCGCTTTGGTTTGATTGATTATTGAAGTTATCGTTATTCATGCCAAGCTCCTTGCGTTACGGTAATTGCTACTATTATATGCTCTTCCCGATCATCTGTTTTTATACAGTACTCCCTCGGGTAAGATCGACGGCTTTTCAATGAGCCGTCCGATGCCTATGCACTCGCAGTCCATGGGATCCTTTGCGATGGTTACACGAAGTCCTGTGCGCTCGCGGATAAGCTCGGATATACCGTGAATATTAGCACCGCCGCCAACCAGCATTATTCCAAATTCATATATGTCGCTGGATATTTCGGGGGGAGCGCTTTCCAGCACGCTTGTGATGGATCGGCATATCGCCTCAAGTGCCATATGTATGGCGCTGTATATGTCCTCGGTGGATACGGGAACGGTCTGTGCGCATCTCATTTTTTCGTTTATACCGCTTACCTGCGCCGTTCCTCTGTTAGCACCCGATACCGCTGCGCCAATGCGGAGCTTCAATAGCTCTGCGCTCATTTCTCCGATGCACAGATCCTTGCGCTCACGCAAGCTGTTTATGATAGCGTTATCGAATTTATCTCCGCCGAGTTTTATCGATCTTGAGCGGACTATTCCGCCGGAGCTTATAACGGCTATCTGCGTCATTCCCGCGCCGATATCGACTATCATACAGCCGCGCGGACTGTTTATACGAAGCCCTGCGCCGATCGCCGCGGCTATTGAGGACTTAACTGTTCCAACCGCCTTTGCACCCGCCGCGAATATCGCGTTTTCAACGGCGAGTCGCTCTACCTCGGTGCAATTTTCGGGTATGCTGACAAGCACTACGGGGCGGTTTAAGAGAGAGAGCACCTGTGTTTTGACGAAGTACTCGTGTATCATCATCGACGCCACCTCAAAGTCCGCGATAACACCGTTGCGGATGGGGCGGAATGCCTCCATATTGGAGGGAGTTTTGCCTATCATAAGCTTGGCTTCCTT
>JAZRFU010000124.1:0-3685 GCA_045643865.1 Eubacteriales bacterium | reverse complement strand
AATCGAGATACTTTCTCTTGATGACGTCGGAATATACGGTGAGATAGAGGAGAACGGCTCGACATTTGAGGAAAACGCACTTATCAAGGCACGAGTAGCCGCGCAGTCGGGCTATATTGGCGTGGGAGACGATTCAGGGCTCTGCGTTGATGCACTTGACGGCGCGCCGGGAGTTTTCTCCGCAAGATATGCGGGGGGACACGGTGACGACGCGGCAAACAACGCCTGTCTGCTCAAAAATCTTGAGGGCAAGAGTGACCGACGCGCAAAATTCGTTTGCTGTATCGCTTGTGTTTTTCCCGAGCAGTACGGGCTTGATCCCATAGTGGTCAACGGTGAGGTCAAAGGCGAGATACTGACGAGCGAGCGCGGTGAGGGCGGCTTTGGATACGATCCGCTATTCTATTTTCCGCAGTTCGACAGAACGCTTGCCCAGGTGACATCCGAGCAAAAAAATCAGGTCAGTCACAGAGCTAATGCAATCAAGCTTTTTGCGGAAAAGTTAAGTGAAATTAACTTTATGTGTAAATAATTACATCAAAATTAAGCTAAATTAACAAAAACAAACAAAAAATTAAGCAAATTTAACAAAAAAGGAAAATATATGTTAACATCAAAACAGAGAGCATATCTGCGCGGACTTGGCTCGTCCTGTCCCGCAATTATGCAGATAGGAAAAGGTGGAATTACGGAAAATCTCATTAAGACGGTTTCCGATGCGCTTGAAGCAAGAGAGCTTGTAAAGCTTTCCGTGCTTGAAAACTGCGGATTGGCACCCAGAGAAGCGCTTGACGCGCTTTGCGAGGCGCTGAATGCGGAAGGCGTTGCTTGTGTGGGAAGAAAAATCGTTCTTTACCGCGAGTCCGTGGAAAAGAAGACAATCGTTCTGCCTAAATAAGCTATGCTGAGAATAGGAATGTACGGCGGAGCATTTGCTCCGATACACATAGGACACGTAGAGGCGGCAAAGGCGTTTATGCGCCAGATGTGGCTTGACGTGTTGTTTATAGTTCCCACAGGGCAAAGTCCCCACAAGGAGATGGATAGAAGCGCATCTGATTTAGACCGACTTCAGATGTGCCGTCTTGCCTTTGAGGGCATTGAGGGAGTTATCGTTTCCGACATTGAAATAAAAAGAGAGGGCAAAAGCTACTCAGTGGACACTCTGCGCGAGCTTTCGGTTGAGGATAGCCGACTTTTTATGCTTTGCGGAACGGATATGATCCTGACGATCGACGAGTGGGACAGTCCCGAGGAGATATTCAAGCTCTGTTATCCCGTGTATATACGTCGCGAGAACGACCGATCGCTTGATAGGACGATAATCGCCAAGATAGCAGAGTACAAGGAACGCTTTGGAAAAAATATCGTGAGAATAGACGCGCCCGCGATCGAGATATCGTCAAGCGAGGTGCGCGAGAAATTAAGACGCGGCGAGGACGTCTCAAGATTAATGCCGCCCGCCGTTCTCGGATATATCAAAGAAAAAGGACTTTACTTGAAATGATTAATGGGTTGAGTATCACACAACAAAAGCTTGATGCGCTTCGCGAGCGCGTAGTGAAAATTCTTTCCGAGCGCAGAGCCGCTCACACTCTCGGAGTAGAGCGTATGGCGACTCGTTTTGCGCGCATTTACTGTCCCGATAAGGAATTAAAGCTGCGAGCTATGGCACTGCTGCACGATATTACCAAGGAGCTTTCAGTTGATGAGCATTTTGCGATATTTGCGCGTTACGGTGTTGAGCCGAGCGAGCTGCTTGCAGGTGCGCCGTCGCTTTTGCACGCGGTTACTGCATCACTGTGCTTGCCTGATGAATATCCCGATTTTGCAGATGTCGAGACCGTGGACGCAGTAAGGTATCACACTACGGGGCGCGCGGATATGACTCTTGTGGAAAAGATAATATATCTTGCCGATTATATCGAGGACAACCGAACGTATGACGATTGCGTTTATCTGCGCAATGCCTTTTTCGGTGCGGACATTGAGGGCATGAGCGATGCGGAAAAAGAGGAGCATCTTGACCGTATTCTGCTTTTATCGTTTGATATGACGCTTCGCGACCTTGTAAGCCGCAATAAAACTATAAGCAGTGATACTCAAATGGCGAGGGATCACCTCGAAAATAAATTGAAATCAAAGAGAGGATAAAAACTATGGAAGAGATCAGAAATGAGGACATAAAGAATCTTGCGGACGCGTCTGCCGAGGAGCTTGCAGAGGCGATAGCAGAGGTTCTTGACAATAAAAAGGCAAATGACGTAAAGGTAGTAAAGGTTGGCGACAAAACGGTTATTGCGGAGTATTTCGTTATAGCCACAGGTAACACAAATACCCACGTTCGCTCGCTTGCAGACGAGGTTGAATACAAGATAGGACTTGCAGGCGTTGCTCCCATCAGAGTTGAGGGCAGAGCGGACAGCTGGAAGGTGCTTGACTATGCCAACGTTATAGTTCACGTGTTTGACCGCGAGGCGCGCGAGTTCTATAAGCTTGACCGTCTTTACACGGATTTTGAATGATAAAAGAGCGCGGACTTGTGGGAGTCAGAGCATATTGCTCGCAAAGCAACTGATTGAAAAATAAAACAAAAAAGAGCCGGACGGTATGCCGTTCAGCTCTTTTTTATTATGTTATTTGCCAAAGCTCTCGATTGCCGCCTTGTCGGCAGAGGTGAGATTTTTGGGAATATTTTTATCTCCGTTATAGTAGAGCAGTAGCGAGCCGTAGGGAAACTCGTCGTAATTTACGTCGCCCTTGTAGTATATGTCGACGTAAACGCCTATTACGTCATCGGTGAGCTTTATGCCGTCAAAGACGAATTTTCGGTAGTTGTAGAGCGTTTTTTGGTCGCTTATCATGTCCGACGCGTAAAATCTCTCGTATCTTACCGCCTCGGGTGTCTTGCCGTCATTGTCGTCCTTGTTTTCGGGCGTCAGATCGTACATAATGAGCACGGTAACGTCATAAACGTCCTCATTTCTGCTCGGCTCCTCTGCCAGATTATAGTCGCGCTGGGTGTATTTGAGCGTACTGTTGTTGTATCTGAACACGAACTGAAGCTGGTCTGCCTCGGTGATGAAAAGGGATTGCGTAACCGCAAAATATCCCGAATTTTTTTCGCCACGCGTGTATCTTGTCTGCTCCTGAGTGAATGGAGCGAGCTTGCCGTCCGCCGCCTCGTATGCCTCGCAAAGCTTGTCGTTGGGTATTATAGTATTCATTTTTTTGGTATCGGTGGAGTTGTCGATTATTCGCCAAAGGAGAAGAATCAGCACCGCGGCGATAAACAGAGAGCATATCGCCTTGAATATAAATCCGGCTATTCGCCAGCTGTATTTTACACGAGCCATATAGTATCCTTTTATTTTTGTGACATATTTTTGAGCTTATCCAGCGCGTCCTGAAGAATTATCTGTGCGGAAAGCGTGTCGATGACGCCCTTTCTTTTCTGACCGCGCGTGTCGGTTTCGTTGAGGTATCTCGCCGCAACCATAGTTGACATTCTCTCGTCTACCATAACTATCGGCAGATCTCCCTTGCCGCGCTCCTCAAGCTGTGATGCGAGAATAGAGGCGAATTTGCGCGCGTGCTCGGCACGAGGGCCCTCGCTTCCGTTCATATTTACGGGAAGACCTATAACTACGCCGCCCGTAACGCCCTGTTCTTCAATTATTTCGCA
>JAZRFU010000123.1:0-5284 GCA_045643865.1 Eubacteriales bacterium | reverse complement strand
AACGACATAGCGAGAATAAGTATCCGCACTATGACCTCGTCAACCTTGGTATATGCGTAACAGCACGCGACTATTGCCGCACCTATTATGACCGCAGAAAGCTTTACTATGCCCTCTCCGAGCGGTCGGGGGCTGTTCTTGCTTTTGTTTTCGTTTTGATTTTTGTTTTGCGAATTGTTCTGATCCAAATTTATCACCTGACCGTATTACTTTTTATCCTCGCCGCGCTCACGAATTATAAGACGTATCGGCGTTCCGACAAAGCCAAAGGTTTCACGCAGACAGTTCTCGATATATCTCTGATATGAGAAATGGAACAGCTCCTCGTTGTTGCAGAAGATAACGAACGTGGGGGGCGCAACGCTTATCTGCGTCATATAGTATATCTTCAAACGCTTACCCTTATCCGTGGGCGGCTGGGTGCGCATGGTCGCATCGGCAAGCACCTCGTTGAGCATACCCGTGGATATTCTGGTATTTGCCTGATTGTGAACGTAGTTTATGCGCTCGAAGATATTGTCTATACGCTGTCCCGTTTTTGCCGATACAAAGAGAATGGGAGCGTAGGGCATATAGCCGAGAGAGTCGCGTATCTTCTTGGTAAACGCATTGACCGTATAGTTGTCCTTTTCGATGGAATCCCATTTGTTGACCACGATTATGGTCGCCTTGCCCGACTCGTGTGCGATTCCCGCTATCTTCTCGTCCTGCTCGGTTATGCCTACGGACGCGTCTATCATAAGCAGACATACGTCGGCGCGTTCGACCGCCATGTGTGCGCGCAGAACACTGTATTTTTCTATGTTGTCGTTTATTTTGGACTGACGGCGGATACCTGCCGTGTCGATAAGCGTATATTTGCCGTATTCGTTTTCAAGCGGAGAGTCAACCGCATCGCGCGTCGTTCCCGCTATATCGGAAACGATAAGGCGCTGCTGACCAAGCATTTTGTTGATTATCGAGGATTTTCCCGCATTGGGCTTGCCTATAACGGCAACCTTGATGGAATCGTCGTCCTCCTCGGAGTAATCCCACTCGCCGATGGCTTCAACGCACGCGTCAAGCAGGTCTCCCGTGCCCGAGCCGTGAACGGATGATACCGCAACCGGCTCGCAATCAAAGCCAAGCTCGTAGAACTCGTAGAATTCAAAGGGAAGATTGCCCACGCGGTCACACTTGTTGATGCAGGGAACGATGGGCTTGCCGCTCTTTTTGAGCATTATGGCAATATCCTTGTCGTCGGCGGTGAGTCCCGTGCGCACGTCGCACATAAAGACTATAACGTCGGCGTCCTCGATAGCGACCTGCGCCTGAAATTTCATCTGCGAGAGTATAACGTCGTCGCTCTTGGGCTCAATACCGCCCGTATCTATAACTATAAACTGCTTGCCCGTCCACTCCGTCTCACCGTAAATACGGTCACGGGTAACGCCGGGCACGTCCTCAACGATGGAGCGACGCTCGCCTATCAGCTTATTGAAAAGCGTGCTTTTTCCCACGTTGGGGCGTCCTACTATTGCTATTATCGGTTTAGACATTTATGTTCATCCTTTCTGGGTCTTTTATCTTTTCTGTGCGGCATCTCTGACGGAGAGAATATCGCGTATGAGCTGTGCGCCGTCGTTGTGTCCGGGGGCTACGGGAACGCCAAGCCGCTCTGACAGCTCGTCGGGCGACATATCGTCAAGGAACAGATCTCCCCCCTGACGCAACGAGTTTTCGGGGAAGAGGACAAGCTCTCCAAGCTCGCGACCACAAAGCTGCTCGGCAATATCCTTGCCCGTGAGCAAGCCCGCCACGGTTATGCTCTCGCCGAAGAAATTATTGATTATTTTGTAGACGTTTATTTTCAAGCCCGAAACTCTGCTCTCAAGATCGCGCGCTATCTGCGACAGAGTGTCAAACGCCGCCACACCCGTAACTATCGAAAGGCATACGGGAACGCACTCGCCGTCAACGTACTCGTCGATATAGTCAAGCTCGTCGTAAAATTCCTCGATCATCGAGCGTATCATTCCCACGCCGTTTTCTATCTGCGGATAGCCGTCGTAATGACTTTCGGGGGGTACGGGAAGCTGCGCCTTCAAATAAAGCTCGTCCGCGCAATAGAACATTCGCGTGTCTGTTTGCTCATACATTTTTTGCGCAAAGCTCTCTACCTGCTCAATGACCGCTGCCGCCTCGTCCTTTGTAAATTCTTCAAGAGGATAGAGCTTGTCGCGGTATTTTGTAAGTCCCGCGGGCACTATTGAAACGCTCTGCATCGCAGGGTAGTATTTTGAAAGGTCTGCGAGTGTGCGATCAAGCTCGGCTCCGTCGTTTATTCCCTTGCAAAGCACTATCTGACCGCAAAGCCCGATGCCTGCGTTTGCTAATTTGTCGATATACGAAAGCACCTCTCCCGCGCGCTTGTTGTGCATCATTTTGACGCGAAGCTCGGGGTTGGTGGTATGAACGGAAATATTGACGGGCGAGATGTGCATCTCAATGATGCGGTCGATATCCTCGTCGTGAAGGTTGGTCATGGTTATATAGTTGCCGTGCAGAAATGAAAGGCGCGAATCGTCGTCCTTGAAATAAAGCGTTTTTCTCATTCCGCGCGGAAGTTGATCAATAAAGCAGAAGATGCACTTATTCTCGCACGAGTGCTTTTTGTCCATAAGAGGCGTTTCAAAGTCAAGACCGATATCGTCGTACTGCCTTTTCTTGATGTTGACCTCAATCTCCTTGCCCTCGCGCTCAAGCTTGAGTGTAATGCGCTCCTCAGCCAGATAAAAACGGTAATCCAGCACGTCGCGAATGTTGTGACCGTTGATGGATATTAAGTTGTCGCCGTCCATAATACCTGCGCGAGATGCACGGCTTTTTCGCTCAACTGATACTATCTTTACCATAGCTTTCCTTTCCGAGTCGCAAAACTCATAAAATTACATTATAATCCAAATTACATTATAGCACAAAAAGGCGCGCTTTGCAAGAGCTTTTGCATACAAAAAGCGCTTAAAAAGTTTAAAAAATATCGTAAAGCTATTGTAAATGGCGGCAATGTGTGTTATAATGTAGGATGTATAATTTTGAGTAAATAATAATTTTTATATATAATATCCTGTTTGCCCGCGGTCACAAGATGCGCGCGCCCATACATAAGGCGGTGAGCTCTCGGCGGCGCTTTGCCAAAGCAGACGGAAGGAAAGAGGTTTGAATTGAATAACACAATGAAGCTCAAATCGGGTGCAACCATACCCCATCTGAGCCGCGAGGAAGCGCACAAGCGCAATTATCTTACGCGCGGAGTGCTCACACAGATGCATCTTATGCCAAACGGCGATCCCGCCGCGTTTTATAAGTCGGCAGACGGCACCATCATCTACTATTTCGATCCCGCAAAGGTGGTTGAAGCGCCCCCCGAGCAGTGGTATTTTCCCAGAGCCAAAAAAGAGGAGAGAACGCTTGAAAACGGAACGGTTATCGAGCGTATGAGCATAAAAAGAGCCGCCTCCTGCGGTTATTACACCAAGGAACGCCTCTTGCAGATGCATTATGAGACCGTCGAGGAGCCCGTAGCGTTTACCGTCAAGGGTGACGGCAACACTCTGTATTTCTACGACAAGAAAACCGCAATTCGCTTGCCGCTTTCCTGCGTAAAATGCGGAAAGGACGTGCGCTACCGCAAAAAGCTGTGTCGTGCGTGCTATGAGGAGGATCTTGCGATCCGTCGCGCAGAGGGTGATGCGATCCGCGGCGCTTATTACGGCATGGACCGCGAGCGCGTTCTGTTCTTCGACCTTGAGCTTACGGGCGTTTACGACCACGACGAGATAATATCCATCTCCATCACCGACGCGACCGGCAAAATAGTTATGGACACGCTGGTCAAGCCCGCGCACAAGAAAAAGTGGAAGCACACCGAAAAGATACACGGAATAACTCCCGAAATGGTTGCCGACGCACCTATGCTCGACGAGCTTGTTCCCACCATCAAGGACATCTTTGAGAACGCCGATAATCTTATTGCGTACGGAGTTTCCACCGATTACAGTCACATAAAGTACATCTACGAGACCGAGGCAGAGCGCGAGTGGCTCAAGAGCAAGACGCGCTGCTGCGCAAACGAATTTGTACGATACGCGCACGAGCATCTTCCCGATCTTGCACACGCGTCACTTACCGACGCTATGGCGGTGTTTGACATCGAATGGGACGGCATTGCTCACACCTCGATAGCCGACACTATCGGTTGTATGAAGGTATGGGAAAAGCTTTTCCCCAACTATTACTCGGCAGAGAATAACTGACGGAGGGTAGTGAAAATGAATGAAATTATACTTTGTAAGTACGGAGAGATCGTGCTCAAAGGCGCAAATAAGCGCTATTTTGAGGACACTCTTTGCAAGGAGCTTCGCCGCAGAGCCAAAAAGCACGGAAGCTTTGAGGTCAGCCGCGCGCAGAGCACCATCTATATAAAGCCGCTTGACGATTTTGCCGATCTTGATGGCATGTACGAGTCGGCAAGCAAGACCTTCGGTATCGCGGCGATCGGCAGAGCCGCCGTTTGCAAAAAGGATATTGAGGATATAAAAAGAATAGCACGCGAGTACATTCCGCAGTTCCTTGACGGACACAAGACCTTCAAGGTCGAGGGAAAGAGATCGGACAAGACCTTCCCGTACAACTCAATGGAGCTTGCGCAGATAGTCGGCGGCGAGATTCTTGAGGCGGTAAACGGCCGCATCAGAGTTAACGTACACAATCCCGACATAACCGTGCGCGTTGAAATAAGAGAGCAGGCGGCGTACGTACACGCAGGTCAGATGAGCGCGGCGGGCGGAATCCCCATCGGCACGGGAGGACACGGCATGCTGCTTTTGTCGGGTGGAATCGACTCCCCCGTTGCGGGATATATGATGGCAAAGAGAGGACTTCGCGTTGGGGCAGTCCACTTCGAGTCATTCCCCTATACCAGTGAAATGGCGCGTGACAAGGTCATTCGTCTGGCAAGAACCATTGCGGCTTACACGGGCGACGTTTACGTTCACGTCGTGTCGCTCACGCGTATTCAGGAGGAGCTTGCAAAGAAGTGTGAGGAGGATTACTTCACACTCCTGCTCCGCAGATATATGATGTATATCGCATCCCGCCTTGCCGCAGACCACGACAGCAAATGTCTTATCACAGGTGAGAGCTTAGGTCAGGTCGCATCGCAGACCATGGAGGCGATCGCCGTGACCGACGACGCGTCAAGCTTGCCCGTTTTCCGTCCCTGCATAGGAATGGACAAGGAGGA
>JAZRFU010000122.1:0-4006 GCA_045643865.1 Eubacteriales bacterium | reverse complement strand
ATCTTTGCTAAAGCCTAATTTCTCTCCTATTTGCTTTTGGCTAAATCCTTGATTTTGAAGTTCTGCTATTTCTTTTGCATATTGTTCTATGTGTCGATATTCTCTGGGCATAAAAAATCATCCTATGGTAGATATATCTATTCTACCATAGGAGAGTGTTTTTTTTAATTGTCCGTTTTTAACGGACTTGTGCAGAATTTCCGCGGGGGATTTTTTGCGGCTATATCTAATATTTGCCTTCCCTTGTGAGGGAAGGTGGCGGCGGGGCCGACGGATGAGTAGAAGATTAGCGTCTTTTACCGTCTATATTGGTGCAAAAGTAGCGTTCATCCTGCTCGCGCGTGTTTAACGGTAAACACGGTGGCGTATTCGCCTCATCCACCACATACGTGGACCCCCTTCTCCAACGGGAGAAGGCGAGCTTAGCCATGACGCATCTTGAAATGATGGGGATTGTTTAGAAAGCATTATGCAAAGAACAATCCCTCACCGCCTTCGGCGGGGCTCCCTTTACACAAGGGAGCCGTTGACACAAGAACATTCTTCGCTAATTTTTATTTGTTTTCTCCTCATCGACAAAGACTTTATGGAACCCCGCCACTATGGCGGGGTTTTCGTTGTACAAGAAAACCGCCGATATATTTTCGGCGGTTTTCAACATTATCACCATAAAACAATGGATTCAGCTTGGCTTTGTTTACCCTTGTGTGTGGCTTTTGCTCTGCGCTGAAGGAATGGTGGATTCCCCGCCGAGCCGTGTATCCGAAGAAATGGAACCCTATATTCAAGGGCGGTGCTCTATTTGCCGCTTTACTGCTCCCAGCGTCTCTTATCCCATGGGGACAAGTCAACCGACGGGTAAGAGGAGGTCTGCAAACCACTGCAAATCTTTATTCGAGCTCCATAAAGCTGTTGTAGGTCTCAATCAGGCGGATATCACGCACTAAGCAGGATTTTTACATTAATATTAAATTAGGGGCGACGAAAATTAAGCGTCGTAATCAGCTTCGTCGTCGAAAAGCTCGTCAAAGTAAGCTGCCACCTTGTCAAACTCGTCCTCGTCGTCGATAGTTTCAAACATATCCTCGCCGTTATCGTCCGTTACCTTTTTAAGCAGCACGTACTCAATGATTCCGTCCTCGGACTCTGCCGCGCCTACGGGCTCCATAGCGTAGTAATATGTTCCGTCTATCTCGGCTTCTCCGATAACCTCAAAATCTATCTCGGTGCCGTCCTCGTCGGTCAACGTGCAGAAGAATGCCTCCTCCTCTGCAAGCTCTGTGTTCTTTTCCTTATTATCGTTCATTGGCTCTATACCTTCCTTTCATTATTTTCTTGTGTTTTCTACACTTATATTTTACCATAAAGATTCCGCTCTGTCAACACACATTTGCGCCACACAAGAGAATCTTTTTATGCATCAAAATCAAGCGCGTCGGACAAAATGAAATTGCTGACAAACATACCCTTATCGGTAAACTTGCACGTTTTGCCGTCATACGTTACGTATTCGGGCGCGTATTTTGAAAGCTTTTTGCCGTACTCCGCGTCAAAGCTTGCTCCGAACAGGCGCTCAAACTCCGACACGTCAATTCCGCTCGCCAATCTCATACCCAGCATAACGTATTCGTCCGTCTGCTCTCTGCCAAGTATGCGCTCAACCTCCGAATATATGCTCTCGCCCGCGATATACGCGTCAACGTCGCGCGAGTGGGCATATCTCACTCCCGAAAAGAATGAGTGAGCCGCCGCCCCAAAGCCGATATACTCCTCGCGATGCCAGTATTTAAGATTATGCCTTGATTGTTTGTCCTTATGCGAAAAATTGCTGATTTCATATTTTTCATATCCGAAATCCGTCAATATCTCGCTCATATCGGCGTACATATCGCTCACAGTATCCTCGTCGGGCAAATTCAGCTCGTTTCTCTTGCGATAAAACCGAGTTCCCTCCTCAACCGTCAGGCAATACGACGAAATATGCTCGGGATTCATCTCCGCAAGCGCTCTGACCGACTGCGCAAAGCTCTCTTTGCTCTGATCAGGTATTCCGTACATAAGGTCGGCAGAAATATTGTCAAAGCCCGCCTCTCTCGCCGCCAAAAAGATGGCTTGGAAATCGGCAAAGATGTGTATTCTGCCAAGCAGCTTCAATTCGCCGTCGTGCGTGCTCTGCATTCCAATACTCAAGCGGTTTATTCCCGCGCCTCGCATAAGGCGAAGCTTCTCCTCGTCCGCCGTTTTGGGATTTACCTCAGCGCTTATCTCTGCGCCATCGGCTATACCGAAATTCTGCTTTATTGCCTCAAGTATCGCGCCAAATTGCGCGCCCGTCAGCAAGCTTGGCGTGCCACCGCCGAAATACACGGTGTCAGCTATGGGGATCCGCTCTCCGCTCTCCCTTATCTTGTCCGCTATAAATCCGATCTCGCGACACAGCGCGTCAACGTACGCTTGACGCCTCTCGCCGTTCGCGCGCACCGAGCAAAAGTCGCAATAGTGGCACTTCGACAGGCAAAACGGCACGTGGACGTATATTCCGACGCGTCTTTTTCTCTCTTTATTCTTTACTGTGTCAGTTATCATCGCCCAGCTTAAGCACTGCCATAAACGCCTCAGGCGATACCTGTACCGAGCCGAGCTGACGCATCTTCTTTTTACCCTCTTTCTGCTTTTCAAGCAGCTTTTTCTTTCGGGTAATATCGCCGCCGTAGCACTTGGCAAGCACGTCCTTTCTCATCGCCTTGACGGTTTCTCTCGCGATAACTCGCGATCCGATCGCCGCCTGTATCGGTATCTCGAAAAGCTGACGCGGAATGTTCTCCTTGAGTCGCTCCGCGATCCTTCTTGCTCTCGCGTATGCCTTTTCCTCGTGGACTATAAACGAAAGCGCGTCAACCTGCTCTCCGTTAAGCAGGAAATCAAGCTTTACAAGCTTTGACGGCTCGTAGCCCTTAAGCTCGTAGTCAAGCGATGCGTATCCGCGCGAGCGGCTCTTGAGCGCGTCGAAAAAGTCGTATATTATCTCATTGAGCGGCAGATCGTAGTGAAGCTCCACTCTCGTGCTATCGAGATATTTCATATCAATAAACGTGCCGCGTCTGTCCTGACAAAGATCCATAAGTCCGCCGACGTACTCGGTGGGCGTTATAATATTCGCCTTGACTATCGGCTCGCGCGCCACCTCGATCTCGTCTGCCGTCGGGAAATTTGACGGATTATCTATTCTCACCATTTCGCCGCCGCGCGTCTTTACCTCGTAGATAACTCCGGGGGCGGTAGTTATGAGGTCGAGATTAAACTCGCGTTCAAGTCGCTCCTCGATGATCTCCATGTGCAAAAGTCCCAAAAATCCGCAACGGAAGCCAAAGCCCAGCGCGATACTCGTTTCCGGCTCGAATATGAGCGCCGCGTCGTTAAGCTGGAGCTTTTCAAGCGCCTCGCGCAGATCTCCGTATCTTGCGCCGTCCGCAGGATAAATACCCGCAAACACCATGGGTTGAACCGACTGGAATCCGGGCAACGCCTTATCCGCAGGCGCGTTTGCCAGCGTGACGGTATCACCTACACGCGTATCTCCCACGCTCTTTATAGATGCGGTCAGGTATCCAACGTCGCCCGCAGACAGCTCGTCGCAACGGCAAAGTCCAAACGCCTCCATGGTACCGACCTCGACGACCTCAAATTCCTTGCCCGTGCTCATAAGACGGATCACGTCGCCTGCGCGCAAGCGTCCGTCCATAACTCTGATATTTACAACTACGCCAAGATAGCTATCATAATAAGAGTCAAATATCAAGCATTTAAGCGGAGCGTTCTCGTCGCCCGTGGGTGCGGGAATATCTCTCACCACCGCGTCGAGCACCTGCTCTATATTAAGTCCCGTTTTTGCGGATACAGCGGGGCAGTCCTCTGCGGGAATACCTATCTCGTCCTCTATCTCGCCTCGCACGCGGTCAACGTCGGCGCTGGGCAGGTCGATCTTATTGATGACGGGGATTATTTC
>JAZRFU010000121.1:0-8458 GCA_045643865.1 Eubacteriales bacterium | reverse complement strand
AAATTCGGTCAAAGCTTCTTCCATTCCGTATTCTTCCACGCCAAGAGATCCGATTACCTTGTCGTTTTGTTTAAGACAGATGGCGAACGTTTTATCTTCCTCAATAAATATGTTCAATATTTCTTGGCTCTTATCTTTATTTTCGTGATGTCGCCAACCCGCCATTTCGCCGACACCCTCTACCGAGGCATATTCATAAAAGTCATTCAGATCGGATTGCTTGAACGGTCGCAGTATCAGTCGATCCGTCTCGATTTTAACACCGTTTATTTTGAAATCTGAATTCATAAGTTATCCTTGATTATTCTTCGATCTCCGCCTCTGCTACGCGAACGACGAAGTTGATACCGTACTGATATCCCGTGTAATTCACAGTCAGCTTCTCACCGTCCTGTGCAAAGTTAAGCTGGCGGCCTGTGTCGGTCCAACGAATGCTCTTGACCTTCCATTTGACGTTTTCGTATGCGTTCGCGGCGGCATCACCGTTTGCTATGGTTACGTTGCCGTCACCGTTGTTGGGCAGATCGTGAACGTAGAAATAAAGCTTGTTTCCGTTCTTAAGAGCGAAATCCTTACCGCCGCCCACGATACCGCAGGGCTTTGCCTTGTAAAATCCGTCGCCCGTAAGGCGGATCCAATCGCCGATGCCCGCAAGCATGGCTTTTTGCATCATAGGCACCTCACCATAGCCGTCGGGGCCGATATTGAGCAGGTAGTTCGCACCTACCTTGCGGCAGTTGCAAAGCGTTTCGATAAAATAAGAGAGAGATTTGTAGCTGAGATCGCGGTTAGCGTATCCCCAGTGCGCGTTCATTGTTTCGCACATCTCGCCTGCTACGTACTTTTTATGTCCCTCTCGGTCAAGCGGCTCCGCACGACCGTTCTCAAAGGTTACGCTGTCTATTTCGGGATGACCGAAGTCGCCGCGCGCGTGAATTCCCGTGTTGTTGACGATGATAGCGTCGGGCTGATGCTTTCTTATCAGGGAATAGAGCGCATCCTCCTCCCAATCGGCATCCTTCTTCGACCAGTTACCGTCAAACCAGAATCCGCCAATCTTGCCGTACTTGGTGCAGAGGATCTCCACACAGTCGCGCAGATATTTGAGATATTTGGGAAAATCGGTTTCAAATTCATCTATGTACCAGTCGTAAGTTGCGTGGTAGAAGAAGGGAGAGATGCCCTCCTCGTTGCAAGCGTCCACAAACTCGCGCACAAGGTCACGACCTGCGGGAGAGTGAGGCGCGTCAAATTCGTTAAGACCGCACGCGTCGTAGAGCGCAAAGCCCTCGTGGTGCTTGGTCGTAAGAACCATGTATTTAGCCCCCGCGTCCTTTGCCATACGAACGAGCGCGCGCGCATCGAATTTTGATGCGGTAAATGTCTTTTGATGCTTGCTATATTCGGATGCGGGAATGTGACCGCCGGGAGCGAGATGCTGGATCCACTCTGCCTGGGCAATCTGGGAGTAAAGTCCCCAGTGAACGAATATACCAAAGCCGAGATCTTCAAAATCGGCAATTCTTTTTGCAGGAACGGGAATAGACATACTGACCTCCAATGAGTGATGACGTTATTTGCCAACGTCTTGATACTAAAATGATTATAGCATAAAGATGAGGCATTGTCAATCATTATTCGCAAAAAAAGACGGTGTTTTGTAACACCGTCTTTCATTTACTGTTCAGTTCCGGTAGGAAGCTCATCAAATGATATTTCCTCAGTGCTTGGTGCCGCAAGAGCCGGTGCCTTGAGCACAAGCTCGGGATATGCGCCACCTTCAACGCACTCACGTGTGATTATGACCTCTGCTACGTCGTCGCGTGAGGGAATATCGTACATTATCTTGGTCATAATGCCCTCGATAATGGAGCGAAGTCCGCGCGCGCCCGTCTTTCTCTCGGTCGCAAGCGATGCGATACTGTCAAGCGCCTCGTCGGAGAAGGAAAGCTTTACTCCGTCAAGCTCGAATAGCTTCATATACTGCTTGACGATGGCGTTCTTGGGCTCTTTCAAAATACGAACCAGCGCCGCGTTGTCAAGCTCGGTAAGAGCCACCATAACGGGAACTCGACCGACAAGCTCGGGAATGAGACCGAATTTGACTATATCGTGCGCCGTAACGTCGGCAAAAACTCCGTTGCCGGAGGAAGAAGTACCAACGATCGTGCTTCCGAATCCGATGGTGCGGCTACCCTTGCGCTTTTCGATGATCTGTTCAAGACCGTCAAACGCTCCGCCGCAGATAAAGAGTATATTTTCCGTGTTTATGCGGATAAATTCCTGATTGGGATGCTTACGACCGCCCTGTGGGGGCACGTTTGCAACCGTTCCCTCAAGAATTTTGAGCAATGCCTGCTGAACACCCTCGCCCGAAACGTCGCGCGTGATGGAGCGATTCTCGCTCTTTCTCGATATTTTATCTACCTCGTCGATGTAGATGATACCGCGCTCGGCAAGCTCAACGTCGTAGTCTGCCGCCTGGATAAGACGGAGCAGAATGTTCTCCACATCCTCGCCCACGTAGCCCGCCTCGGTAAGAGTGGTAGCGTCGGCAATGGCGAAGGGAACCTTGAGGGTCTTTGCCAAGGTCTGCGCAAGATAGGTCTTTCCTACACCCGTAGGGCCGATCAGAAGCACGTTGCTCTTCTGAATTTCAACACCGTCGGATATGGGCTGATCGTTTTTCTTTTTGCTGCCTCGCTTTTTCTTTTCGCCGTCCTTGGACAGAATTCTCTTGTAGTGATTATAGACCGCAACGGACAGAGCTATCTTTGCCTCGTCCTGACCGATAACGTGCTCGTCAAGCGCCGCCTTTATCTCTCTCGGCTTAGGCAGAGAGGAGAAGGAGAGCTGCTCGGAGTTCTGACGCTGTACTGCCGCCTCGGTCTCGTATATGAGATCGGCGCAGGATTCTACGCAGAAGTCGCATATATAGACGCCCGAATCGGAGGGGATAAGAAAATTGACCTGATTTTCGTTGCGTCCGCAGAACGAGCAATAGCGAAGATTGGCGTTATGCGGCTTTCCTATGTTAGATGACATTATAAAAGTACCTTTCAGGAGAATTATTCGTGTTTTGTGATAATGCGGTCGATAATACCGTATTCAAGCGCCTGCTGTGCGGTCATAAAGTTGTCGCGGTCGGTATCCTTTTCGATCTGCTCAATGGGCTTACCGGTATTCTCGAAGAGTATCTTGTTGAGCATATCACGCGTGCGGAGAATAAGCTCTGCGCGGATCTTTATGTCGCTTGCCTGACCCTGTGCGCCGCCGAGGGGCTGATGGATCATTATCTCACTGTGAGGAAGTGCTATACGCTTACCCTTCGTACCCGCAGAGAGCAGGAATGCGCCCATGCTTGCCGCCATACCGATACAGATGGTGGAAACGTCGCACTTGATGTACTGCATGGTATCGTAGATAGCCATACCTGCGGTTACTGAGCCGCCGGGGCTGTTGATGTAGAAGGAAATATCCTTCGTGGGATCCTGCGCCTCGAGGAAAAGCATCTGCGCTACCACCAAAGAAGCGGTCGCATCGTTTACCTCGTCGGAGAGGAATATTATTCTGTCATTGAGAAGTCGTGAAAAAATGTCGTAGGAGCGCTCTCCGCGTCCCGTCTGCTCCACTACCATGGGAACAAGGGCATTTCTGATATCCATAAAATCTCCATTCCGCCGCAAATGCGGCTAAATTTATAAAATCAACTTGCGCCGTGCAACACGACAGAGCAGAGAACTGCTGAATGTTAATGTCCACGGCGCTTTGTATTATCTCTTTACGTGTGAGATATTATTCTTCGGACTGTGCTTCCTCTGCGGGAGCGTCTTCCTTGTCAGCGGCTGCCTTCTTTGCTCTGGGCTTAGCTGCCTTCTTCTTTACGTTGTCCTTAACGAGCTGCATTGCCTTTCTTACGCTTACGTCTGCCTTTACCATGTCAGCGTCAACGAACTCACGAACCTTGTCAGCGTCGATCTTGTACATTTCTGCGATGTTAGCGTATTCAACGGAAAGCTCTTCCTCAGTTATCTCAATTGCCTCTGCCTTTGCGATTGCCTCAAGTGCAAGACGTGCCTTAACCTGCTTTTCTGCCTGGGGACGCATCTGCTCGCGGAGCTTCTCAAGAGAAAGACCGGTGTACTGGAAGTATGTCTGAAGGTCAAGACCGCTCTGGCGCAGACGGTTGTCGTAGTCGCGAACGAAGTTCTCGGTTTCAGCTACGAACATTGCCTCGGGGATCTCTGCCTCGAGCTTTTCAATAATAGCGTCGATGAGCTTTTCCTCGAACTCTGCCTCTGCAGCGCTCTCGTGTCTCTTCTGGATTTTTGCCTTTATATCTGCCTTATATTCAGCAAGAGTATCGAATTCGGAAACGTCCTTAGCAAAATCGTCGTCAAGCTCGGGGAGCTCGATCTTGGTGATTGCCTTTACGGTAACCTTGAAGCAAGCGTTCTTGCCTGCAAGCTCTGCAGCGTGGTAGTCAGCAGGGAAAGGAACGTTAACGTCGAACGCCTCACCTATGCTGTGACCTGCAACCTGCTCTTCAAAGCCGGGAATGAAGGAGCCGCTACCGAGCTTAAGGGAGTAGTTCTCACCCTTGCCGCCCTCGAAAGCAACGCCGTCGATAAAGCCCTCAAAGTCGATCTTTGCAACGTCGCCCATCTCGGCTGCCTTATCGGTAACCTCGATCTCGCGGGAGTTTCTCTCGCGGATGGTGTTGAGCTCGTTGTCAACCTCAGCTGCCTTTACGGGAGCTGCCTTCTTTGCGATCTCAAGTCCCTTATAGCCGTCGATCTTGCACTCGGGCTTAACAGGAACGATAGCGGAGAGAACAAGACCGTTCTCGTCGATAGAAACGATGTCTATTTCGGGCTGACCGACTGCATCAAGACCTGCTTCCTTTACCGCTGCGGTGTAGTTTTCGGGAATGAGGTCATTGATCGCATCCTCGTAGAAAACGCCGCTTCCGTACATTCTTTCGATGATAGCACGGGGTGCCTTGCCTGCTCTGAAGCCGGGAACGTTGATCTTCTTTACCTGCTTGCGGTAAACCTTTTCAACAGCGGCATCAAAGATTGCCTTGTCGATCGAGAATTCAATTTTTACTGTGCTCTTCTCGCCTTTTTCTGATTTCAAAAGTGTCATTTTTAAAATTCCTCCGGATAGTTTATCCAAATATTTTTCACATAAAATTGATGTTCCGTCACCGCAAAAAAACGGCTTGGAAAATTTTTACGCATACACTAAATATTTTATAACTTTTTTCTCATTTTGTCAATAGTTTTTTATATTTTTAAGGGATAAAAACTCAAAAAATCCGACGAAGTAAGAGTAAATTCAATATTTTGATACGTAAAAGAGTGTGGCACGTTATATGTGGAGTGGATATGCCCAAAGTATACGCGTTTTATGCCGAACTCGGACAGCACGTCCACCATCTGCTGCATAACGAAATCGCTCCATACGGGCGGGAAGTGCAAAAAGACGCATATTTCAAGCTCGCGCCCATTCTCCTGCTTTTCCTTTTTCCAAAGCTCTCGCGCCGCACCGATGCTTAAACGCAAGCGACCAACCTCGCGATTGACTATCTTGTTATATTCCACGTCGCCAACGACGACCTGCTTGCTTTCGTCAGGAAACCAGCCGCGCGTACCGCACAGGATCAGATCCTCAACGACGAAGGCGTTGTTGTAGAGTATATCAAGCGAGTCAAAACCGTTCTTGGCAAAAAACTCCTTCATTTTTTTGGACGTAGCCCACCAAAAATCGTGATTGCCCTTACCGAGCAGCTTTTTGCCGTTAAGTGAGTCCAGAAAGGCAAGATCTGCGCGTGCTTCTTCAAGGCGTGTAGCCCACGAAATATCGCCGGGAATAACAACGGTATCGTCATCAGTCACCAGAGCATTCCAGTTGCGCTGTATTTTGCTTATATAGTCCTGCCATCTGTTTCCAAATACGTCCATTGATTTGTTGGTCTGGTCATCGGTGGACAGATGCAGGTCGGAAAGCACGAAAATTGCCATTTTTAACCTCTAAAAAATTTAATAAAAGTGCGCCGCGGCGGAAATAATAAAGGTATCGGCTATTTATTGCCGAGATTCTTGTCGCAGACGGCGTTTATTGCGATTTCAGCGATTTTGTGAAATTGTGCTGAAATTGATAATAAAAAACGTTTTCGACTACCGAAAGGAAGGTTATCGAAATGAACGAATCCAAAAAGGGATGTGGATGTAATCACATCAAGGGCATTAACTGCGCAGTCAAGAACTGCATGTATCACGACGGAGAGCACTACTGCACAGCAGAGCATATCAACGTAGGTCCTGCAAGCGCAAAGGACTCCAAGGAAACTGCTTGCGCAACGTTCAAGCCCGAATCTCATTGCTGATTATTCGGTAAACCCAAAAGAAAATTCCAAAGCTGTATACTCTTTCGGAACATTCTTTCCCCCGCGACTGTCGCGGGGGTTCTTTATTTTCATTCGTCTTTGTTTTTTATTTTGCGATATATTTTTTGACCGCGTCAAGCATATCCGCAGAGTTTACGGTCTCGCTGAATCTTACGGTGCGCTCGGCGATATTGCGAAGCGGGTAGGGGATCTCCGTCTTTGTATGCTCTGCAAGCATATCAAGCGCGTCAAGATCGTTTTCGGGGCGATCAAGACCAAGAGAAACACATACGTCAGCGGCAAACTTATAGGGGCTTGCCGTGCTTGCGACCACCATAGGTGTGCGGTCGCCCGTCGCGTTCATATACTGCTCTGCGGCAGAGAGTGCGACAGCGGTGTGCGTGTCGGCAAGATATCCGTACTTGCCAAAATACTCATTGATAATAGCCGCGGTTTCCGACTCGTCTGCAAAATATCCGCAGAAGCTCTCGTCGATCTTTGCCTTAACGTCTCCGTCTACCTCGTAAGCACCGTTCTTTGCAAGCGATGCCATATACTGAGCCGTCTTGTCCTTGCCCGCCGTGAGAGCCAGAAGTCGCTCAAGATTCGAGGATATAAGAATATCCATAGAGGGCGACATGGTGCAGTGGAAATCGCGATTTCGGTCGTATCTGCCCGTGCGCAGAAAATCTGTGAGAATGTTGTTCTGATTGGACGCGCAAACCAGCTTGCCGAGAGGAAGTCCCATCAGCTTTGCAAGATACGCGGCGAATATGTTACCGAAGTTGCCCGTAGGCACGCATACGTTTATCTTATCACCCATAGCTATGTCACCGCGAGAAAGCAGATCGCAGTAAGCCGATACGTAATAAACTATCTGCGGTGCAAGACGTCCCCAGTTTATCGAGTTTGCGCTGGAGAAGAAGTATCCGCGCTCGTTCATATACGCCTTGGCGTCCTCGTCCGCGAATATCACCTTGACACCCGTCTGCGCATCGTCAAAGTTGCCGTATATAGCGGTGACGTTTACGTTGTCACCCAGCTGTGTTGCCATTTGCATCTTCTGCACCTGACTTACGCCGTCAACGGGATAAAATACCATTATTTTGATGCCGTCAACGTCGCGGTAGCCCTCAAGCGCCGCCTTACCCGTGTCACCCGAGGTAGCTACGAGAATGAGCGCCGTGCGCTCCTCACCCGTCTTTGTAAGAGCGCGTGAGAGCAGTCGGGGCATTATCTGAAGTGCCATATCCTTGAACGCCGCGGTCGGACCGTGCCAAAGCTCCAGCGAATAAAGTCCATCGCGAACCTTAACTGCGGGTGCAGCACCGCCGGGGAAGGAGTCCTCACAGTATGCCTCGCGGCAATCGGCGAGAAGCTCGTCGTAGGTGTAGTCCGTCAAAAATTTTGACAGAATAGTTGCGGCTCTTTCAGGGTAGGACAGCGCGCAAAGAGCGCGTATTTCGTCATTTGAAAGAGAAGGAATACTTTCGGGGATAAAGAGTCCACCGTCGAGGGCAAGTCCTTGCTTGATGATCTGTGCGGCAGAGAGATTCTCGTTTGATATGCCGCGAGTGCTTTGGTAGTTCATAATTTAAGTCCTTTGCTATATGAAATTTCGCTTTATGAATTCGTATTGGTTTTTATAGAATATTTTTTCAATCAGAGCATCGGAGTATCCGATACGCGCAAGACCGTCGGCGATTTTGTAAAGGTCACCTACACCCGAAAATCCTCGTGGGAGATCGGTTCCGTCAAGGTCACAGCCCATACAAAGCGCATCGGTTGCCCCCAGCTCCATATATTTTTCAACGTGAAGAAGCACGTCGTCAAGCGTACATTGATCGCCAGACGTTACGTCCTTTATGTGATAGGGGCAAAGATTAAGCCCCACCGTGCCGCCAAGGCGCATAAGAGTGTCAAGATGACGGGCACGAAGATTGCGCGAGTGAGCAAATTGCTCGTAAGAGTTGGAGTGCGACGCGATAAACGGCTTGTTGTGCAGGAATGCCAGCTCGCACACCTCGTCGGTGACTCTCTCGCTTGCGTGAGATACGTCGGGAATTA
>JAZRFU010000120.1:0-3947 GCA_045643865.1 Eubacteriales bacterium | reverse complement strand
ATCAAGGAAAAAATGAATTAAATAAAAAATCTATGCGCCGTATATAACGTCGCATAGATTTTTTGTATTACAGGTTATAAATTTTCTTCGACATATTCCAGCGCTTGCTTGATCTGTCCGCTCGTATATCCCATAGCAGACATTGAGGCGTATATCTTTTCTCGCTCGCGGCGGTCTGTGGGTACCTCTCCGTACTTCTTTACAATGAGCGCGGCGCAGTTCTCCACGAAATCCACCTCGCAGTCAAGGTATTCTCTCACCGCGTCAAGCGCCTCATCCTCAAAGCCGTCGCGTCTGAGCTGCATCATTATACGGGTCCTTCCCCATTTTTTGCCCACGCAAAGCTCGGCGCGCCGTAGCGCTATCTGTACTTCATCGACAAATCCGCGCTTTCTTACAAGCTCGATAGCTCGGTCTGCCACCTCGCGCGCAAAGCCCTTTTTCTGCACAAGCTTTAGCCACAGCGCGCGCAAAGAGCTTGGGGTATAGGCGAACGATGCGCATGCAGAGCCGTAAGCCGCACTGACCTCGCTCAAAAGCTCAAGACAGCTCATTTGCTCGCCCGAGATCTCGCCCAAAGACAATTCCACGTCCTCTAAAAGCTCGTAAATGATACATAGCCGCACTCTCTCGCTCCGGCGTCCGTTTGATACCTCTATATCAAGGCACACTCTGCCGTCATCACGGAGCGACTTGGATTTTATCTCAATAACTCCGTCCATAGATCAAGAATTATTCCTCGTCCATAGTACGAATATCGAAATCGTCATCGTCGTCAAGCTCAAATTCCTCCTCGTTGAGCACGCCGTCATTCTTCATCATAAGCTCTCTGACCTTTGCCTCTACCTCTGCGGCAAACTCGGGATTATCCTCAAACAGCTTCTTTACGTTGTCCTTGCCCTGCGCAAGACGGTTGCCCTCATACGAGAACCAAGAGCCGCTCTTTTTGATAATATCCATCATAATCGCAAAGTCGAGTATCTCGCCCGTGCGTGAAATTCCCTTTCCGTAAAGAATATCAAATTCTGCTACGCGGAAGGGGGGAGCCACCTTGTTCTTAACTATCTTACACTTAACGCGATTTCCGTATATGTCCGAGCCGTTTTTGAGCTGCTCGGTCTTTCTTATATCAATGCGCACCGACGCGTAGAATTTAAGCGCGCGTCCGCCCGTGGTGGTTTCGGGATTACCGTATATAACGCCTACCTTTTCGCGAAGCTGGTTGATAAATACCACGATACAGTTGCTCTTGGAGATAACTGCCGTAAGCTTTCTCATCGCCTGCGACATAAGGCGCGCCTGCACACCCACGTTGGACTGTCCCATATCGCCGTCTATCTCGGTCTTGGGAACGAGCGCCGCAACGGAGTCCACGACGATAACGTCGATAGCTCCCGAGCGCGCCAGAGATTCGGTGATCGAAAGCGCGTCCTCACCGCAATCGGGCTGAGCGACCAAAAGATTGGCGATGTCAACGCCAAGTGCCTTGGCATAAACGGGATCGAGCGCATGCTCCGCGTCGATAAACGCCGCCTCACCGCCTGCCTTCTGCACCTCTGCGATTATATGCAGAGCCACAGTTGTTTTACCTGACGATTCAGGGCCAAATATCTCCACAATTCTTCCCTTCGGAACGCCGCCGATTCCAAGCGCCATATCCAATGAGAGCGATCCCGTGGATACCGCTTGAACCTCCATTCTCGTGTTCTCGCCGAGCTTCATTATAGCGCCTGCGCCAAACTCGCGCTCTATCTGCGCCATCGCCGTACTGAGCGCGCGCTTTTTATCCTCTTTATCGGTTATTTCAGTGACTCTTGTCATTGCTTTTTTAGTTGCTGCCATTATTTTTGCCTCCATTTATACTGTTTGGGGTTGTTTACACGCATATTATACATCAATTTTCCCCGCTTGTCAATAGATTTCAAAAAATATTTTTCCAAAATCGAAAGTTTTTGCATTTTTCTATAATTCAATACAATGGGCAGTAACTTTTAATTTCCGTTTTTGGAACTAAACACTTTTGGCGCAGTATCTGCTCGCGCCGCGCGCTGTTGACAAGCCCGATGTGCCGTGATATAATTTATAAATGTAATATATTAACACAAAAAAGCCGATTTCGGCGGAACGGAGAATAATATGACACTCAACGAAGCAATCACCGCGCTTTATGCATGGCAGTCAAAAATGAGCGCATACGGACACGCTATGGCGCTTATATACTACGACGGCGCAACCGTCGCGCCCAAGGGCACGGCTCACAACCGCGCTCATGCGCTTTCGATATTAAGCGAGGAAACCTACAAGCTCTCAACGAGCGAGGAAACGCTCTCTATGCTCGAATTTCTCGACGCGCACAAGGACGAGCTTTGCGCAAAGGACGCGCGCATAGTAGAGATAGCAATGCGCGACATAAAGGAAATGCAGAAGATACCGATGGACGAATATATCGCGTACGAGGAGCTTATGGTCGAGGCAGACGACGTGTGGCACAGAGCCAAGGAGCAGAGCGACTTTGATATGTTCTGCCCCATACTCGAAAAGATATTTGATACCAACAGAAAGTTCGCACAGTACTGCGCACCTGAAAAGGAGCCGTACAATTACTGTCTTGGCAAATATGAGGACGGCTTGACGATGGAAAAATGCGACGAGTTCTTCGCCACGCTCAAATCCCGCATAGTTCCGCTTATCAAGAGAATATCCGAGGCGCGTCAGCTTGACGACTCCTGCATAAAGGGCGATTTTGACGAGCTTGCGCAGGAAAAGTTCTCCTATGAGCTTATGCGCGCTATCGGAATCGACCTTGACCGTTGCGGTCTTGGCACCACCGAGCACCCCTTTACTACCAGCATCGGCTCGCACCACGACGTGAGAATTACGACCAATTACGACCGCTCTAACCTCTCTTATTCTATGTTCAGTGTGATTCACGAGGGCGGACACGCGCTCTATGATATGAATTCCGCCGATGACTATGCTTACACCCTGCTCGACGGTGGCGTTTCAATGGGAATTCACGAGAGCCAGAGCCGCTTCTATGAAAATCTGCTGGGTCGCAGCCGTGCATTCGTGGAATACATTTTCCCCAGAATGAAGGAATGCTTCTCTGCCCAGCTCCAGAATCACACCGCAGACGACGTTTATCGCGCGATTAATCTCGTTACGCCCTCGCTCATTCGTACCGAGGCAGACGAGGTTACGTATTGCTTGCACGTAATGATACGCTACGAGCTCGAAAAGCGCGTTATCGGCGGCGAGCTTGAGGTCCGTGATCTACCGCGCGAGTGGAACAAGCTTTACTATGAATATCTCGGCGTTGAAGTCCCCGACGACAGACGCGGGGTGCTTCAAGACAGTCACTGGTCGGGCGGCGGTATCGGTTATTTCCCCTCTTACGCGCTGGGTAGCGCATACGGTGCGCACCTTCTCCATAAGATGAAGGAAGCCGTTGACGTAGATAAATGTCTTAAAGAGGGCAACTTTGAGCCGATAAACAAGTGGAACCGTGAGAATATCTGGCGATTTGGCTGCTTCAAAAAGCCCAATGAGCTTTTGCGCGACGCGCTCGGCGAGGAGTTTGATCCCACATATTACACCGATTATCTGGAAAAGAAATATTCGGAGCTTTATTCGCTCTGATATTATTCACAACCAATACAAAAAGCGAGAAAATGTTTCTCGCTTTTTGTATGCAATTTTATTCGGTGAAATATATACAAACATTTCGCCCTCACTCTGAATAAATTTATATAAAGCACACCCACAAAAATTGCAAATTTCCTATTGCAATCAAGGAAAAACTGTGATATAATTGTCCTATATTTCAAATTTATTCATTTGTTTGGAGATCACTATGGAAAAAATGAAAGTTGGCGTCGTTGGCGCTACGGGTATGGTAGGTCAGAGATTTTTGACTCTGCTTGACAATCACCCCTATTTTGACGTTG
>JAZRFU010000119.1:0-3444 GCA_045643865.1 Eubacteriales bacterium | reverse complement strand
AAAGAATCGAAGAACGGTACAAAGTGCCAGCAATACTGCCGCCTCTGCGGCGCAAAAGATCATAGGAGCGCTCAGATCGACGTGAAATCTCTCCGATCTTTTTATTTGAGCGGAGCTTGAATATTTTTCGCTCTTGTTTTTATTGCTCATAATTATCTCCTTCCATTTATGTTGGAATCACCGCAAAAGCGGTTGGGATCTTGCAAAATAAGATTTGTTTGGATTTTTGGCGTTTACACTCACTCGGCTTTTTTGCCGTAGTGATTTTTTGCCCATTTATCCGTTGCCTCTATCATGGTGCCGAATGCTCCGACAAGGGATATGACGGAGAGAACGGAAATTCCCGATATGGCTACGAAAAATATGATGCCGATCCAGATCACAAACGTGAGAAGCCCCATTTTTCTCGGGAGCGTTTTCAACGTTCTCCATCCGACCGCGATAAGCACGGGGGAGAGGATCAGGCAAATGTTTTGTCCCACCGTTGCCAGAAATGAAAGATTTCCCGACGAGTTGGTGGTAAATGTGGTCATAAAAAATAAAAAGAACGTAAATGCAGTGTATATATCAGCGCGTATCGGCTCGCGGACAGGGGCTGTCAGATTATCTATTCCAAAGACGTCAAGCAGAGCGCACGCGGAGCGGTGAATGAAATATCCTATCGCCGTTGCGAAGAATATCACTGTTCCCGGCAAAAGATTTATCATGGCATCAACGGTCGCGCGTATTTCACGTATCAGCCCTTCGGTTATTTCGACGGTGTCGGCAAGCTTTATTGCCTCAACCATCTGCTTGGTTGATTCGTCGCGTAAATAGTTGAAGGCGTTGTTGATTATCTCAACAGACAAGCCCTTGTTGACTGCGAAGATATATACAATAGCTACCGCAGCTCCCGTCAGACAGGAGAGAACGGAGAAAGCCACCGCCCCTGCCGTCTTGCTTTGCTTGCATCGTGTACAGATGCCAAGACCTATCGCGGCGGGTAACCAGACAAGCGATAAAAGAGAGATCACGGGATCCTTTACTGTCAACAATGCCACACCGAATGAAAGCGCGGGGGACAGCAGGGTGAATACGAGCCGTATTCCCTTGGACGATGCCAAAAGTGATGAGAAAACGCTGACGCAGAATACCGTCGAAAACAAAAGAGTCGGTATTACGGAGGAGCCGCTCGCGTAATATATAAACGAATAGATGAGAAGGGCTACCAATATTTCGGGCAAAGATCTTACGGAAACGACGACGAGGACCGCGCAAGCAATTCCAATCGCAAAGGAAATCACCTGCGACCATGCAGGGCTGATGAGTGTCAACGGAATGAATACCGATGATGCTATCAGAAAAAGGCAACCGAGAATAACCCACACAAGCGGCACTTTGTCCGCGCTTTTGTGCGAATAAACATTCAAACGGTCAGCACCTATCATACCGCTACGGTTTTTGCCGCCAAGCAAGCCCATACCCATCTCCTTTCCCGAAAATCGCCACCAAATATAAATGGCAAAACTTCCCACACTAAATCATTATATAATTATATCATATAAATGTGTCTTTGTAAACAATATTTTGAATGTTTTTCGACTTTTCTTCATCTAAATAAAGCTGACGTTGATGCGAGGAAGAAAAAATATCGAAAAATTTCAAAAAGGTATTGCAATTGTGAAAAAAGTGTGGTATAATACGTTAGAATTTATAGTAAGGTCGTGAGTGGGTTTCAAAAATCCACTCATAAGTTTTGTTTGGGGAAAAGAGAGATTTGGGAAAAATGAAGAACAATTCAGGAAAAAACATTGCCGCTACGGTCAGAGAGATAATCACTCCCACGGCGGACGAGATGGGCTACTATCTCTGGGACGTTGAGTTTGTTAAGGAGGGTGCGGATAAGCATTTGCGCATCACCATTGACAACGAGGACGGAATAAACATTGAGGATTGCGAGAAATTTCACCGCGCGATCGATCCCATTCTTGATGAGGTCGATCCTATAAGTGAGTCCTACATTTTAGAGGTTTCCTCTCCCGGAATAGAGAGAGAGCTTAAATACCCCGAGCATATCGACGCGTGCGAGGGCTGGGACGTTGAGGTCAAGCTGTACGCCCCCAGAGATGGAGCCAAAATGTTCCGCGGCGTGCTTGTCGGATACGATGATGATGAAAATATCGTCATTGAGATCGGCGGTGAAAAGGTTGGCTTCAAGCCCGATGAGATCGCAAAGATCGCAACCTATTTTGATTTTGGAAATTCGTAAAAATAATATCGTAACAAGGATTTTACATTGTATTTGAAAGGATTTGGAAAACTATGAACACAGAGTTTTTTACAGCGCTTGAGCTTCTTGAAAGAGAAAAGGGTATCCCCCAGGCATACATGATGGAAAAGATAGAGGCGGCGCTTGTATCTGCATTCAAAAAGGAATACGGAAACAACACACACGTTCGCGTTCACATGGACCCCGCAAAGAAGGACGTAAGAGTGTTCCAGCAGAAAGAGGTCGTTGAGGTGGTAGAGGATCCCGCGATCCAGATCTCGCTCGAGGACGCAAAGGCAATAAGCAAGAGAAACACGATTGGCAAGATAGTTGAGTTTGAGGTTAAGACCAAGAACTTCCGCCGTCTTAGTGCAGGCGCGGCAAAATCCGTTATCATTCAGGGCATCCGCGAGGGCGAGCACAAGGCAATGCAGGAGGCATACGAGTCCAAGCGTGAGGAAATAATAACGGCGACGGTACTTAAGGTCGATTTCGAAACAGGCAACCTCGTTCTCGATCTCGGAACGGGCAGAGCGGTTCTTCCCAGATCCGAGCAGATCCCCGGCGAGTACTATCAGGTCGGCGACAGAATCAAGGTGTTCATTCAGGAGGTAAACAAGGAGCTTCGCGGCCCGCTTGTAACTCTCTCCAGAGTTCACCCCGGACTCGTTCGCCGTATGTTCGAGCTTGAAATTCCCGAGATCACTGACGGCATCGTGGTTATCAAGGGCGTTTCCAGAGAAGCCGGCTCGAGAACCAAGATCGCGGTTTATTCCAGAGACGAAAGCGTTGATGCAGTCGGCGCTTGTATCGGTTCTCACGGAATGAGAATAGACAGCATTCTCAGCGAGCTTGGCGGAGAAAAGATAGACATCGTAAAGTACAGCGAGGATCCTGCGGAGTACGTTACCGCGGCGCTTTCTCCCGCAACTGTGCTTGACGTTGAAATGGAGAGCGAAAGATTTTGCAGAGTTATGGTCGCTCCCGAGCAGCTCTCTCTTGCAATCGGTAAGGAGGGACAGAACGTTCGCCTTGCCGCACGTCTTACGGGAATAAAGATCGATATCAACGCAGAGGGACTTAACAAGCCCGCTCGCTGATAGACGGTAATTGATATGAGTAACAACACACAAAAGGTAAAGAAAATACCGATGCGTCAGTGTCTTGGCTGTAACGAGCACAGACCCAAGCGCGAG
>JAZRFU010000118.1:0-8784 GCA_045643865.1 Eubacteriales bacterium | reverse complement strand
AATCCTTGCCTTCTCTTGTGAGAGAAGGTGGCGCAAAGCGACGGATGAGTAGAAGATTAGCGTCTTTTACCGTCTATATTGGTATAAAAGTGACGTTTATCTTGCTCACGCGTGTTTAACGATAGACACGGTGGCGTATTCTACTCGATCCCCAAACTCCGCTTCGCTCCGCACTCAATCTTGCTTTCGCAAGCTCGACACATTCGTGGTCCCCCTTCCCTCACAAGGGAAGGCAGATTGTGCCATGACGTACATCTTAACTCCCACATAAATCAAAATTTGAAAAACATATCAAAACATACAAAGGAGGTAAAAATTATGGTAGGCGGAACGCCAAGCACCAAGGTGCGCTCGCGCGCAATATGGGTGTGCATTGCATTGAGCTTGATTTTTATTCTCCTTTCTCTCAAGATCCTGTTTTTGCAGACCTTTCATTACGAGGAGTACGACCAAAAGGTCATTGATCAGATGACGCAGGAGACCTCGGTCAGCGCAAACAGAGGAAACATATACGATACAAACGGCGTGGTCATCGCCACCAATATAACGACTTACCGTCTGTTTATTGACCCTGCGGCGATAAGCCGAAGCGGTGTAGAGGACGGAGTCGATTACGTCGGGATGATAGCAAGGGGGCTTTCGTCCATTGAATCGCTCGCGCTTACATACGATGACGTAGTAAAGCAGGCGGGATACACAAGATACCGCGACAGAACGCTTATGCGCCATCTTTCCGAGGAGCAGGCGAACGAGGTCCGCAAATTTATAGAGGAGAGCGAGCTTGACGACAAGGCACTTGTTCACCTGCAAGCTACAAGCAAGCGTTATTATCCTTATGATGCGCTGGCAAGCCACGTTATCGGATTTACAAGCGGCGATGGCGTTGGACTTTACGGTCTTGAATACATGTATGACGAAATGCTAAAGGGAACTGACGGCAAGTACATTGGCGCAAAGGACTCCTTTGGCAACGAAATGGTTTACGACTATGAAAGCTATATTCCCGCGATCGACGGATATAACATTACAACTACTATCGACGTTTACATTCAGGCGGAGCTTGAGGAGCAGCTTAAAACGTCGTATATAGAATCGGGCGGTAAAAACCGCGCGTGCGGAATAGTTATGGACGTGGATACGGGTGCGATACTCGCCATGGCGGTCTATCCCGCATACGACCTCAACGAGCCGAGAAAGCTAAATGAGGAAAGTCAGAGCAAGCTCGACGAGAGCGGATATGCTGAAGGAAGCGATGAATATGAGGCGCTCAAGCAGCAGCTTTTGCTTGAAACGTGGAAAAACAAGGCGATAAGCGAGCTTTATATGCCCGGTTCGACCTTTAAGGTAATAACCGCGGCGATGGCATACGAGGAAAATATAGTTAAGGACGAGGAAAAATTCTCCTGCCCCGGATATTATATAGTCAACGGACAGAGAATAAAGTGTCACTATCACGCAGGTCACGGTATGCTGACCTTTGCGCGCGGACTTCAGCAGTCCTGCAACCCCGTGCTTATGCAGATGGGTCTGCGACTTGGTGTCGAGGACTATTACAAATATTTCTCGGCTTTCGGATACTTTGAAAAGACAGGAATAGACGCGACGGGTGAGGAATATACCAAGGAGGGCGTTACGTTCTGGGATAATGACACGTTTAATAGCGCGGACATCTATCTGGCAACCGCATCCTTTGGACAGAACTTCAAAATATCCCCCATATCGCATATTTCGGCAATTTCTGCGGTGGCAAACGGCGGAAGCTTGGTTACTCCGCATTTTATAAAGGAAATAACGGATAAGGACGGAAACGTCATATACTCACACGAAACTGAGGTCAAGCGTCAGGTAATAAGCGCGGAGACCTCAAAAAAGGTGTCCGAGATACTTGAGGATGGTGTTTCGGGTGACGGCGGTGCGAAAAACGCATACGTCGCGGGCTACCGAATAGCCGCAAAGACGGGAACGTCTGAGAAAAAGGACGTCAAGGACACCCCGTATATACCTTACGTTTGCTCGACTATCGCATACGCTCCCGCAGAGGATCCCGAGATCGCAGTGTTGTTTATGGTTGACGAGCCGACCGAGGGAATACTTTACGCAAGCGTTATAGCCGCGCCCTACGTTGGAAATTTGATGGGAGAGGTGCTACCGTATATTGGCGTCGAGGCGGAATACACCTCGGAGGAGCTTGAAAATCAGGCGATAAGCGCACCTGCGCTTGTTGCGGCAAGAGTTGAAACGGCTAAAAATCTCGCCGAGATGATTGGATTTGAGGTCGAGATAATCGGCGACGGAGAATACGTCAAGGCGCAATCTCCCAAGACGGGATCACTCGTTGAGCCGGGTAGTGCAAAAATAATACTCTATACCACCGATGAGGCGGTAATGGAAAAGAAGAGTGTGACCGTTCCCAATCTTATTGGAATGACCGCGGTTGCGGCAAACGGAACACTTACCAATCTTGGACTTAACATTAAAATTTCGGGAACGACTAATTATATGTCGGGCAAGGGTGCAGTTGCGGTAGAGCAGAGCATCGCTCCCGGTGAGGTCGTTGACGAGGGAACCGTTATCGAGGTAGTATTCAGATACCTTGAAGACGGGGATTGATGACAAATAAAAAATAAAAAAAGATAAAAATAAAATCGTACAAAACAAAGGAAAATAAAATCTTAAAAGAATATTTATTTTTTGGAGGTTTTGTAATGGTTTTATCGAAGCTTTTGCGCTTGGCAGAGATAGAGATGAGCGCTAACGATCTGTCGTCGGGGTATATGCTTTCCTTGGCGTCGGGGCTTGAGATAGAGGAGCTGTTTTGCGATTCACGCAAGGTGGTGGCAAACGGACTTTATATTGCTCTTGAAGGGCTGCACACCGACTCGCACATGTATCTTGACGAGGCAATATCACACGGTGCGGTTGCGGCAGTGGTGTCACGGACTGCCGTGCTTGACGGTCGAGTAGATACCGCAAGATGCAAAATACCGCTTGTGTGCGTGGAAAGCTGCCGAGATGCGTTTGCAAGGATATATGCCGCGTGGTACAATAACCCTCAGGACAAGATGAAATTCATCGGCGTCACGGGAACCAACGGCAAAACCTCGGTCTGCCGAATGATATATCACGTGCTTACCTCGCTTGGACACAGATGTGGGCTGATAGGAACGACGGGAGGCATAAGCATAGGCGGCGCGGTGGATCTTACACCTACAAACGCGCTTGCCAATATGACTACCCCCGATCCCCCGGAGCTTTACCGTGTGCTTGATGCTATGCAACGCGATGGCGTTGAATACGTAATAATGGAGGTCACCTCGCACGCGCTTGAGCTGTGCAAGGTAAGTCCGATAAGCTTTGAGATAGGAGTTTTCACCAATCTGACGGAGGATCATCTTGATTTTCATTTGGATATGGACAGCTATTTTGCGGCGAAAAGCAAGCTTTTTGGCTCGTGTCGCCGCGCGGTTATCAATATAGACGACAAATACGGACGTCAGCTTGCTGAAAATATTTCAACAAGTAAATGCACCTGCTCGGCAGAGGGCAGAGAGGCAGATATGTGCGCGGTGGATATACGCGCCAATAACCAAAAGGGAATAGAATATAAGCTGGTATCAAGCAAGATGCGATTAAGGATCTTTTGCAAAATGATAGGCATAATGAGCGTTATGAACACCTTACAGGCGGCGGCGGTATGTCAGCTATGTGGCGCATCTCCGAGAGAAATCAAGGATTGTATTGGCACGTTTGACGGAGTTTGCGGTCGGCTTGAACGCTTAAAGCTTGACGGAAGGGTAGATTTTTCGGTCTATATAGACTATGCTCACACTCCCGATGCGCTTGAAAATCTTTTGCGAACCGTAAGGCAATTTGCAAGACGCGGACAGAGGATAGTGTTGCTTTTCGGTTGCGGTGGCGACCGCGAGATACAAAAAAGACCGTTGATGGGCAAGATAGCGTCACAAATGTCGGACTTTTTCGTCGTGACGTCGGACAACTCGCGCTCGGAAAGACCGCTTGATATAATAAACGATATTTTATCGGGAGTAGAGGGCGGCGCGACCTATACGGTCATAGAAAACAGAAAAAAAGCCATTGAATACGTGATAGAAAATGCCAGACGGGGAGATATAATCCTGCTTGCGGGCAAGGGTCACGAGGAATACGAGATAGATGCGGACGGTAAACGACCGTTCTCGGAGCGCACGATAGTGCGTGATTATGTAAGCAGATACCATTTATAAGGACAGATTTGACAGAAAGGAAGCCCATATGAAGATAAAGCTTGGTCTTGGACAAATGAATATGAAGGACGTCGCCCTCTTTTGCGGTGGTGAGCTTTACGACTATACGGGCGAGCTTGGCTGCAATTTTGAGTACGTCTGTACGGATAGCCGCGAGGTAGATGAAAAAACTCTGTTTTTCGCGACACGTGGAGAGCGAGTTGACGGACACGATTATATAGTGAACGCGCTTGATGCAGGTTGTCGATGTGTGCTTTGCGAATACGTTCCTACAAATATTTCGGGCAGATGCGCAGCGTTTGTGACGGTAGAAAACTCCGTTGACGCCTTTGCAACTCTTGCCTCGGGATACAGAGAGCAAAAGCCGCTTGCAACCGTTGCGATCACGGGAAGCGTGGGCAAGACCACGACCAAGGAGCTTACCGCGTCTATAATGAAGCGCTTTTTGAAGCTATATTACACCGAGGGCAATTTTAATAGCGTTATCGGAATGCCTATGTCGCTTATGGCAGTAGAGCAGGATAAGGTCGCGGCGGTGTTTGAGATGGGAATGAGCGGATTTGGCGAGATACGCAGTATGACTCGCACGGCACGTCCGCGTGTGGCAATGGTGACAAATATCGGTTCATCACACCTCGAATATCTCAAAACACGAGAAAACATAGCGCGAGCAAAGCTTGAGATCGCCGAGGGAATACGCGACGGCGGTTATCTCTTGCTCAACGGCGACGAGCCGCTTTTGAGAAACGCTCGAGGCATCAAGAGTAAGAGCTTTACCACCGTTTACGTGGGGCTTGACGGCGAGGGTGACTGTCAGATAAGCGCGCAGAACATAAGAGTCGGAAGCAGAGAAACCGTATTTGATCTGCATTACTTTGACAAGATATACCGCGACGTAGTCGTCAGCGGAGTCGGCAGACATTTTGCACTCAACGCTTGCTTTGCGGCGGGAGCTTCATTCCTGCTCGGCGCGGACGAGCGCAGTATGCGTGAGGGACTTGCGGAGTACACTCCCAGCGGAATGCGACAGAACATATATGAAAAGAACGATGTTACCGTTATAGCGGACTGCTATAATGCCGCCCCCGAATCGGTGAGATGCGCGCTTGATACGCTCTCACAGCTAAGTGTGAGGGGAAAGCGGATAGCCGTGCTTGGAGATATGCGCGAGCTTGGCGAGAATTCGGACGAGATGCATCGCGCGGTCGGTAAATACGTTGCAACAAAGGGAGTTGACGTGCTACTGACACTCGGTCGCTCGGCATCCTTGATAGCCGAGGGCGCGATAAATGCGGGAATGGCGGCGGACTGTGTGTTTGCCGAGCTTGATCTTGACGGCACGGAGCGTCTGTGTGCAGAGCTTTCGGGTCGATTGTGCGCCACCGATGCGGTACTGTTCAAGGCGAGCCGCGGCGTTAAGCTGGAGCGCGTAATAGAGAAAATATTTTGATTTAATTTGAAAACCGCGGATAATAATGACGTTTAAGAAAAGTCCGTAGCTACGGACTAAAAGAGAAGGGATTTCAACAATGCTTTACGAGATATTAAATACGTTAGGATACAGTCATAAAATAGGTGTAGAGGCGCTGATAGTTTGCGTTTGGGTGTTTGCGCTGACTGCTCTTGCGGGCACGATCATAGTTCCTATCCTGCGCGCCAAAAAGCTCAATCAGCCCATCAATGCATACGTTGCGGAGCACGCGTCCAAGTCGGGAACTCCCACGATGGGCGGAATATGCTTCATTATCGCCTCGCTTATCGTTTTGCTTGCGTGGGTAATCCTTGAGAGCAACGGATTTATAGGCAGCTCCGATGATGCGGGCGCGCTTATTCCGCTTGCGCTTACGGTCTGCCTTGGTGTGGGCAACGCGCTCATCGGATTTATTGACGACTATAAAAAGCTGGTCAAAAAAGAAAACGAGGGACTTACCTCTAAGCAGAAGATGGCGCTTCAGATCATCGTTGCGGCGGCATATCTTTGCATGATGGGAATGACGAACAATCTCCCCACACATTTCCACATACCCTTTACCAATATCCATCTTGATCTTGGATTTTTTGCATATCCCTTGTATTTGCTCGTTATAGTCGGATTTGTAAACAGCACCAATATCACGGACGGTCTTGACGGACTTGCATCGTCTGTCGGTATCTCGTCCTGCATGGGTATTATTGCAATGAATATTATCAGCGCGGGCTGGTTTTATATGATACAGCCCGTACAGTACAGATACAATTCGGTAATCGCGGCATCGTTGCTTGGCGCACTGCTCGGATTTTTGATATTCAATCACTATCCCGCGAAGGTATTTATGGGAGATACGGGATCACTTTATATCGGTGGAATTCTTATGGGCTGCGCGGTATCGTCAGGTGAGCTTATCGCGGTTGTTATTATGGGCTTCGTATTTGTGTGCGAGATGCTTTCAAGTCTTATGCAGACTATGTATTATAAGCTTAGTCACGGTAAGAGAATATTCAAAAAAGCTCCCGTGCATCATCATTTCCAGATGCTCGGCTGGAACGAGGTAAAGATAGTTACTACGTTCTTCATTGTCAGCGTTATTCTCTCGGCAATCGGCGTTATCGGCGCGATAATATAACCTGTCCTCAAAGAGAATTTCACATATATCTAAAACATAAGAAGTAAAATGGGATAGAGGAGGAGCTTGTGAAAAAAGGCGGATTTTTTGTTCGGAATGCGGAAAAATTGAATAATGCGTATGAAAAAAGTCTTGAAAAGCGCGACCCTATCTATCTTGAAACGCTTCATCAGGACGAGTCGGGCGAAGAAAAAAAGGTTCTCGTGCGCGGCGGCATAGACGTTTATTTCCTTATAATCGTGCTTGCTATCGCTCTTTTCGGAGTGGTAATGTCGTATAGTGCCAGCTCCTTTGATGCTCAAAAATATATGGGCGACAGCTTGTATTATTTCAAACGACACATAATATTCTTGGCATTGGCGGTAGTCTTTACGGCGGTGTTCGTAATATATGCGCGCCCTTGGGTTTGGCGTGTGTTTGCGATGGGCTCTTACGGTATATCGGTAATCCTGCTTCTCGCCGTGCTTGTCATCGGACGAGAGGGAAACGGCGCGCAGCGCTGGATCGAGATAGGTCCGATCACGATACAGCCCTCGGAGATCGCAAAAATGGCAACGGTTATGCTGCTTGCCCTGATAATGTCGAAATATGAGAAAAAAATAGAGCTTTCACAACGCTTTGGCGGACATTTCCAATACGGTGTGCTCTATCCCGCGCTCGTTATCGGTACGATATGCGTGCTTGTTATGCTTGAAAAGCATCTGTCGGGACTTATTATCATCGGTCTGCTTGGACTTACGGTAATGATACTTGGCGGAACGGATATGAAATGGATAGGAATGATAGTCGGAGTGGGACTTGTCGCAGTTGCGGTGGTACTGTTGGTTTCCGACTACGCAATGGAGCGCGTCACGACGTGGCTCTTTATAGAAAAGGCAGACCCGCAGGGCTCGGCTTGGCAGACGTGGCAAGGACTTTACGCTATCGGCTCGGGAGGAATTTTCGGAGTCGGGCTTGGCAATAGCCGACAAAAATACGGCTACGTTTCGGAGCCGCAGAACGACTTTATATTCACTATCGTTTGCGAGGAGCTTGGATTTATCGGAGCAGTCGCAGTCATCGGCTTGTTCGTTCTTTTGCTTGTTCGCGGATATAAGATCGCGTCAAAGGCACCCGATAAGTTTACCTCGCTTGTGGCTTACGGTCTGACTACCAAAATAGTGCTTCAGGCGGCGCTCAATATCGCCGTTGTAACAAATTCAATGCCCAATACGGGTATCGCGCTTCCGTTCTTCTCATCGGGCGGTACCGCGCTTATGCTGCAAATATTTGAGATGGGAATAATACTTTCGATATCAAGATTTTCATATATTAAAAAGTGAGTGAATTTATATGCGAGTTTTAATGACAGGCGGCGGAACGGCTGGGCACGTCAACCCTGCTATCGCCATAGCTAATACGATAAAAAAGCATCACAGTGACGCGGTGATCGAATTTGTAGCTTCAAATCAGAGCAAGGACAAGGCAAACGATCTTGTCGGTCGCGCGGGCTATAAGCTTCACCGTGTAAATATCTGCGGAAGCTACGCGATATACGATCCCAGAAACTTAAAGACCTTGTACTATATGATGAAATCTGCGGGCGAGGCAAAGCGACTTATACGCGATTTCAAGCCCGATGTGATAATCGGTACGGGTGGATATGCTTGCTATCCCGTGCTTAACGAGGGCGCAAAGCTGGGAATACCCACGCTTGTACACGAGTCCAATGCAATTCCCGGTCGTGCGGTAAGAAAGCTTGCAAACCGTGTTGACGTTATTATGACAAACTTTAAGTCAAGTGCAGACGCGCTTACGGGTGCAAATCCGTCGTCCTTTTTGTCAACGGCTTTTATATCGGTGTTTATTTCAAAAAGCGTGGGGTTGCCGACACAAACGACTTTATTTGCACCCGTAAGCGCGTCTGCACTTGACTTAAAGTTTGTCATAATAACGTC
>JAZRFU010000117.1:0-24759 GCA_045643865.1 Eubacteriales bacterium | reverse complement strand
GATCGGCAAAATACAAGTCGGTAATACAGATATACGAGTCCGATTTCTCGCTTGAAATGGAGTACAGTAAAAATAATTACGTGCTTGATACAAAGCTTTCAAATGACGGGAAATATGTTTTGATACTGTCTATGGACGCCGCAGGGGGAGAGAGCAGAGTCAATATAGACGTGCTTGATCGTCGCCGAGGTGAGATAAAATCTACCGTATCCCTCACGGGAGTGATGCCGTATTGCTGCGAATTCCTATCGGACGGCAAATTTGCGGTTTTATGTCAGGATAAGGTTTTGGCGTACGATGTCAGCGGTAAGTCGGTCAATGAGTACGGGTATCCCTCGCAGCTGGTTAGAATGTCAAGCTCTGATTCCGGGATCGCGCTTATGTTCAAGCAAAATGGAACAAAAGCAGGATACTCAGTGGTTTTGATAGACAAAAACGGAAAAGTGATATTCTCCGATACCGTTGAGGGAAATGTACGGGATATGGCGCTTTCGGGCAAATATCTCTACGTTTTAATTGACAGAGAGCTTCTCAGAATAGATACAAGCTTCGGTACGAGAAGGACAGGAGATGTAAAGGGGGAGGACACGCGGCTCGTCGCCTTGCACGGAGGAAATGTCATGATCTGTACCTCGGGAGTAGCATACTACATATCTTTTGATTGATAAATTGATAATTGAAGGAGAGAATGTATGCACCTCATAATTGACACCGCACTGATTGTCGTAATAGTTTTGTTTGCCCTCAAACACTATCGTATAGGATTTTTCTGTTCTGTTTTGAATGTGGGTAGATTTATAGTTGCCACAGCACTTGCAGCGCTTTTCAGAGCACCCGTAGCAGCTCTCATAATGGGATTGATATTTGAGGGCGGTGAAAGCACACCCGTGGCAAATATGCTTTCGGGAATGATTGCATTTGTGCTTATCTTTGTCTTGGTAGTGGTTATATCAGGGCTTATAATACGGGCAATAAGCAATATCAAAATACCGATAATAACGGATTTTGACAAGTGGTTGGGCTTGGCTCTCGGAGCCATTCTCGGAGTAATTACGGCATCTGTTGTGTCAACTGCGCTATATTCAGTTTTGGAGTTTATATCAGGCGTAAGAAATTCGCCTGAATTAATGGAAATATACGAGCATTCCTTTGTATTCAAGCTTATATACGGAGCAGGGGTGTTCGAGTTCATAAGAAATCTTATTTGAAGTTCATAGAAAGCGAATTTTTACAATGGTATTATGTTCAAATTGCCACAAGCGTGTGGCTATGATATTCGTAACAAAGGTGGAAAACGGAGTTAAAAGCTCTCAGGGACTTTGCGCCAAGTGCGCTAAGGAGCTCGGTCTGCCCGTTGAAAATATGCTTGGGGATATATACAATAAAATGGGTATATCTCCCGACCAGATAGAGAATATGGAGGACGAGCTGGCGCAGATGATGTCCCAGGGGGACGAAACCGAGGACGGCGGCGCGCCCGCAATAGATCTGCCAAAGCTGTTCAAGGACAGCGGACTTATTGATACGCTTAAAGCGGCTACAAGCAATATTCAGCCGACGGATTCCGAGGGCGGTATCGTTCCGTTTGACGCAAATAGCGGAGCAAAGGGCGCACCCAAGGGCAAGCGTTCAAATTCGGACGAAAAATCGGGAAAGACCTATAAATACCTCACCACGTACTGTAAAAATCTTACCAGAATCGCGCGCGAGGGCAAGCTTGATAGAATAGTGGGCAGAGAACAGGAATTGGCGCGAGTTATTCAAACGCTTTGCCGACGTCAGAAGAACAATCCTTGCCTTATAGGTGAGCCGGGCGTGGGTAAGACAGCTATTGCAGAAGGACTTGCTATCAGAATTGCCGACGGTAACGTGCCCTATGAGCTTAAAAACAAGGAGCTTTTCCTTGTTGACCTCACTGCGCTTGTTGCAGGTACGCAGTTCAGAGGACAGTTTGAGTCGAGAATACTCGGCTTGCTTTCAGAGGTAAAGGAGCATGGCAGAGCAATTCTGGTTATTGACGAGGTCCATAACATAGTTGGCGCAGGAGATGCTGAGGGAAGTGTAAATGCCGCCAATATATTGAAGCCCGCACTTTCACGCGGAGAGATAAGAATAATCGGTGCTACAACGCTCAATGAATACAGAAAATATATCGAAAAGGACTCTGCGCTTGAGCGCCGCTTCCAGCCCGTGATGGTCAATGAGCCGTCCGTGACGGAGGCGGTGGAGATGCTGCGCGGAATAAAGCATTATTACGAGGAATTTCATAAGATAAGAATTCCTGACAGAGTGCTTGGCGCGGCGGTCGCGCTTTCCGAGAGATATATAACTGACAGGTATTTGCCCGACAAGGCAATAGATCTGCTTGACGAGGCGGCGTCAAAGCTTTCTCTTTCCTCTCCCGAATTGAATGAATCTATGGAGATACGCGATAAGCTTATCACGCTCAAAAATCGCAGAGAAGATATAGAGACGAGTATTACGTCGGACGATAAGGAAAGTCAGAAGAAGTACGAGGAAATTGCCAAGATACAGTCCGAGGAGCTGCGACTCTCCGCAAAGCTCGATTCCATAAAGGGCGAGTGCGAGAAAATTGAGCTTACCGAGGAGCTGATAGCCGACGTTATAGAGCGTTGGACGGGAATCCCGGCTACCTCTATCACTGCAAACGAATACGAAAAAATAGACGGTCTTGCCGCTCGACTCAAAAAGCATATTATAGGGCAGGACGTAGCAGTAGATGCCGTTGCGAGAGCAGTAAAACGCAACCGTGCGGGTATTTCGTATAAGAAGAAGCCCATATCATTTATATTTGCAGGTCCTACGGGAGTTGGAAAGACCGAGCTTGACAAGCAGCTTGCAGAGGATCTTTTTGACTCTCCTGAAACGCTGATACGCCTTGACATGTCGGAATTTATGGAGAAGCACTCCGTATCGAGAATAATCGGCTCTCCCCCCGGATATGTCGGATACGATGATGCCGGTCAGCTTACCGAGAAGATACGCCGTCGTCCCTATTCCGTGGTGTTGTTTGATGAGATAGAAAAAGCACACCCCGACGTGCTCAATATTCTGTTGCAGATACTTGATGACGGTAGAATTACCGATGCTCACGGTAAAACTGTAAATTTTGAAAATACAGTCATCGTTATGACTACCAATGCTGGATCCGAGGGCAGAAGTGGAGTTGCCGGATTTATGCCCGACAACGCAAAGGGAGATGCAGAGCGCACGGAGCGCGCGCTATCTAATTTTCTGCGCCCCGAATTTATCAACCGAGTTGACGAGGTAATAACGTTCCGTAGCTTGAACAAGCAGGACTTTGCTTGTATAGCCAAGATAATGCTGGATCAGCTTGCAGAGGCGATAAAGGAAAAGGGAATAACACTGTCCTATACGAATGAAGCGGCAAAGCACATTGCAGAGGAGTCGTTCTCTGAAAAATACGGCGCAAGAAACATTCGCCGATATATACAAAGACAGATCGAGGATCCTTTGGCGGAGCAGGTAATTGCCGATCACAAGCAAAGCTTGTCACAGGTAAAGATATCTGTCAAAAACGGAAGTATATCGATAATTTGTATGTAATTGATTCAAAAATGCGGAAAGGAGGGAGTAAAATGGAAAACAAATGGCACGTATCGCGGCTTGTCGACATTGAAAACAAGCTTGCTACCGATCTTAAGCTCGGATTGAGCACAAGGGAAGCAAGAAACCGCATTGCAAAAGAAAATAAAAGAGAAAATGGCAAGAAAAGATATTTGTTCGTGTCCGCGCGCGCCTCAATTGTCCGTTCAGCTCTCTCGTTTTTGCTAACTCCGTCAATTTTGTTGCTCACAGTAATAGCATTGTTATGCTTTATATTCGGTAACATGTTAACGGGTGCATTAATAGCCGTTATATCCGTATTAGGTGCGGCTGTTGGCGGTTATATCACCGTGAAAAATGAAAAAAATTTGTCATCCATGAGCGATTTTTCAAGTCCTGTTGTGCGAGTTGTACGCGGTGGAAAGAAATTTTATACTGACGGCAGAAATGTAGTGGTCGGAGATATTATTACCGTAAGATCCGGAGATCTTGTTACGTGTGATGCGAGAATAGTATCAAGCAATGCATTGACGGTGAAGGAGATATTTGCAACACGTGACGGAATAAGAAACCGAACTGTGCAAAAGAGCGATATATATACATATTCTAAGGATGCCAAAATCAATGCCCCCGATGCGCGCAATATGCTTTATGCCGGCAGTGCTGTGCTTGAGGGCGAGGCAATTGCGGTTGCTGTGGCGACGGGTGCAGACGTATATCTGGCCAAGCATGTTGAGGACGGTGCACTTTCGGGCAACCGTTCCACTCTTAAGGGGCTTAATCGAATCCAATCTGCGTTGCGTAAGACATGTCTCTTGTGTGCCGCGGGACTTTTGATATTCTCCGTTGTGTCAATAGCAACTCTGCCTTCGATCCCATTTGTTAACAGCTTTTTATTGCTTTTGTCAACGGTATCGTTTGTATCAGTGGAGCTTATTTCGATTTTGATAGAATATATGGCCACGTCTCGAATGTGTAAGCTTGCCTCCACAAAAACAAAGGAAAGCGGCTATGCGAGTGTTAAAAGTATAAAAGCTCTTGATGCATTGGCAGAGGTGGACGAGCTTATTTTGATGAATGACGTGGGGATATGCGACGGTTCTTATCACGTTACAGGTGCATATGTGTCTGACTGTCAGTTAGATGCACTTACTCCCGAAACTGTGCAGGGAAATCGTCTGCTTACGTATATACACACATATTTGAAGGCGCTTAGAGAAAGCAACATTGATAATGAATTTGTAAGAGAACGAGTTGACGAATCATTAGCCAATCACCTCAAAAAATGCGGATTTGACACGGATAGCGCCTCAACCGTCATTATGTCACTGTACTATTCAAGCAACGGGGACGGAGAAGGCGGATATGCTTGCGCGGAAACGGCAGATGCCCAGTACCGTACAGCTATGTCATTTGATTCGTCAATAACAGAGCTCTGTGAATATATAAGAGAAAACGATGGAATCAGAGAGATAAGTGATCTTGATAAGCAAAAGATAGATCACTACAAGAAAAATGTGGAATTTGTAGGCGCAAGATGCCTTTATATAGTATCCGGAGACGCGGAGAGCATTGTTTTTGAGGGTGTGGTCGTTCTTGAGCATAATATCCTTGAAACAGTGGCAGATGCTGTATCAAATCTGAAAAATGCAGGTGTCGGTGTTACGGTATTTATGAGCGATGAGGGGGCCGGAGCAAATATAAGGATCACTCACCCTGCGCTTGAATCACTGTTTAATGGGAAAGTAGCTTTCGCCTCGGAATTTGCACTTGATGGCAAAGAAATATTGGACGGATCGGGAGATTATTGCGCGTATGTCGGATTCAATGAGGATGAGTATGCGCGCCTGATCGAGTATCTCAAGGAAAACGGCAAAACAGTTGCGGTTTACGCTGCCGATAATGAGCATAACAAAATAATGTCATGTGCGAATGTTGCTATCAGCTGTGACGGAATAAGATATTCCTTGGATAAGTACAAGGAATCCGTATATGAGAGACTTACTCCCGATGGCAGAGATACTGGAGCGAGATGCTCACAGCAAACACGACTTTTGAGTGGTGCTCTTGTAAACAGGAGAAGTGAGGACATAAACGGACTAAATGGAATATACAATGCGATAATTGCGTCACGGTCCGTATATATAAACATATCGAGAGCAATGCTTTTATTTGTATCATTAATGACGTTGCTGATGACAACGGTGGTAATGTCAGTAATCACGGGCAGTGTTCTTCTCAATGCCGTTTTAACAACAGCATTGGCAACTGCGACCATATTTGTACCGTTTGTGCTTCTGGCAGATATGAGTCCATCTACTATACTTGTAAAATCCAACTTGAGCTATACACAGTACCCGTATGAAATACTGAAAAATTCAAGGGTGGGATTAATTGCAAGAACGGCAGTATGCGTGGCTTTTGCGCTTATGCTCAAAATACTTGATGCTATTGGAATATTCGGCGAGAATGCAAGCTATGCTTTGACTGTTTATCTTTCTTTGATATTGGCTATGCTCGCGGATATATATATGGCAAGCCGAAAATACAGATCAAAAAAAGAAATAAATGTGTACTGGATCAGAGTATTGATAGTCTATACCGCTTTGGTGGGAATCTGCGCTCTGATAACTCAAGCGCCGATTTCCGGCGAGATCTTGCCGAATGGAATAGGAAAGTACGAACTGCTGGCAACGCCTGTATTCGTGATTATATATTTCGTAACGGTGGCTCTTGTCAATAATCGGGGAAAGCGCAGAAATAAAGATTAATCTTCAGCATATAATAATTTTAGGGTGGCGGTATTCGTCACCCTAATAATTTTCTAAGGAGGAAGATATGAGAAAAATAGATACGCGAGATCTGCGTGAGCTTGAGGTGATAAATCTTTGCGGGGGAGAAAACCTCGGATATCCGTGTGAGCTTGAGATAGATGCGGATTGTGGAAAAATTATTTCATTGGTTGTTATGCCAACACCGCGAAGCTTTCCGTTTTTTGGTGAAAGAGAAGAATTGGTGATACCGTGGTGCAGAATAGAGTGTATTGGGGAAGACGCAATATTAGTTAACATATCACACGGAGAAATGTGTACTTACAAGAGGCAAAAAAACAAGAAAAAGCACAACAATTGTAAATAATTTGTAAATTGTCCCAATGGGGCTTGAAAAGACATATATTATATGTTATAATAATCAGCGTTGTGCAAAGCACATCAAATATTTTAATACACACACAGCCGCACGTTACGGTATCGGTGTCCTTTATGTATAAGGGATTGTGCCGCGAAAGCCGCTGTGGTGGAAAAACCGAAGGAGGACATAAAAATGTCTATTATCTCAATTAAGCAGCTTCTCGAAGCTGGCGTCCATTTTGGACAACACACAAGAAGATGGAATCCTAAGATGCAGGAGTACATCTTTACTGAAAGAAACGGCATCTACATCATCGACCTTCAAAAGACGGTAAAGAAGTTTGAGGAAGCTTACATGTTTGTTCGTGACCTCTCTGCTGAAAAGGGCACTGTTCTTTTCGTAGGAACCAAGAAGCAGGCAGCTGAAGCCATTAAGGAAGAGGCGCTTCGTTGCGGACAGTACTACGTAAACGTTCGTTGGCCCGGCGGTATGATGACCAACTTCAAGACCATCAAGAAGTCTATCGCACGTCTTAACAGTCTTAACAAGATGGCAGAGGACGGAACATTTGACATGCTTCCCAAGAAGGAAGTTGCAAAGCTCCAGAAGGAGATCTTTGATCTCGAAAAGAACCTCGGCGGGATCAAGAACATGGAAAAGCTCCCCGATGCTATTTTCATCGTTGACCCCCGCAAGGAAAAGAACGCAGTTCTCGAGGCAAAGAAGCTTGGTATTCCTGTAGTTGCTATCGTTGACACCAACTGTGATCCTGACGATGCTGATTACGTAATTCCCGGAAACGACGACGCTATCCGCGCCATTAAGCTCATCTCTTCCGTAATAGCTGACGCTGTTATCGAGGGTAAGCAGGGCGAGCAGACGGCTGAGGCAGCTGATGCAAAGGCAGAGGTTGAGTCCGAGGAAGACGCAGAGGCGTAATTCCCGATCTAATTTACAAAAAAGAAAGGAAATTTGATTATGGCTACAATTACAGCAAAAGACGTTGCTGCCCTCAGAGCAAAGACCGGTATCGGTATGATGGAGTGCAAGAAGGCACTCGTTGAGGCAGACGGTGATATCGAAGCAGCAATAAAGATCCTTCGCGAGAAGGGCGAGCTTAAGGCAGAGTCCAAGATGGCTACCAGAATTGCAGCAGACGGTATCGTTGATATTCTTCAGGACGGTAACAAGACCGCTATTATAGAGGTAAACTCCGAGACTGACTTCGTTGCTAAGAACGAAACGTTCAAGGCATTCGTTAAGGAGCTTCTTGCATGCGTTATAAAGAACAGCCCCGCAAACGTTGAGGAGCTTCTTGCTTCCGAGTATGCAGAGGGACAGACCCTTGAAGCAAAGCTTAAGGAAATGATCTTCCAGATCGGTGAGAAGCTCACCATCCGTCGCTTTGCAGTAGCAGAGGGCACTGCAAGCACCTACATTCACGGTATGGGCTCTATCGGTGTAATCGCTATGTTCGATACCGATTGCGCTGATAAGGATGGCTTTGCTGATTTCGCAAAGAACATCGCTCTCCAGATCGGTGCTTACTCCACTCCTTACCTTGACAGAGACAGCGTTCCCGCATCCGTTATCGAAAGCGAGAAGAACATCATTAAGGCACAGCTCGCTAACGATCCTAAGATGGCAGGCAAGCCCGAAAAGGTTCTTGACGGAATCATTATGGGTAAGATTGGCAAGTTCTATGAGAATAACTGCCTTGTTGATATGGAATATGTTAAGAGTGACGATCACGAGAAGGTTGGCAAGTACGTTGAGAACACCGCTAAGGCACTTGGCGGAAGCATCAAGGTAACCGGCTTCTTCCGCTTTGAAAAGGGTGAAGGCATCCAGAAGAAAGAGGAAGATTTCGCAGCTGAGATCGAGAAGCTTACAGGCGGAAATAAGTAATTTATTTTTCGCGCGGCTCATTTGAGTCAATAAAGAAAAAACTCCCTGATTTTAGGGAGTTTTTTCTCTCATTGGTAAGGAGAACGATATGTCTGATAAGGAATATATGCAAATTGCCTATAATGAGGCAAAAAAGGCGGCAGAGCTTGGCGAGGTGCCTGTAGGGGCTGTAATCGTTAAAGATGGGCAAATAGTGTCTGTGGCTAAAAATAATAGGGAAGAGACAGGTGATGCAACGGGACATGCCGAGATAGTTGCTATACGCAATGCATGCGAGTCGCTTGGCGGCTGGCATTTGTCGGAGTGCACTCTGTACGTTACTCTTGAACCGTGTCCTATGTGTATGGGTGCAATAATAAACTCACGTATCAAAAGAGTTGTATTTGCGGCAAAGGATGCCAAGGCGGGCGCGTGCGGAAGCGTGATAGACCTGTCCGCATATCCCTTGAATCACAAGCCAACAGTGGATAGCGGCTTTATGAAGGACGAATGTGCCGCACTCCTCAATGAATTTTTTAGAACTAAGCGAAATAAATAATTATAAAAAATACCGATTGAGGTCGCCGGATCTCAATCGGTATTTTTATTTAATAGTTCAGCGTAGTGCCACAAGTAAGATTTTCTTCTGTGATACAGTGAACGGGACAAGCCCTTGCACAGTCACCGCAACCGATACATTTTTCATAATCAATAACGGCAAGATTGTGCTCAACGTGAATTGCGCCGTGCTTACAGGTACGTTCACATTTTCCGCAACCGATGCAGCCGTTTGAGCATGCCTTTCGGGTAGCTGCGCCTTTGTCGTGATTTGAGCAAAGAACGATGACTCTCGATGTGTCCGCAACGAGCTTTATAACGTGATTGGGACATGTACGCGCGCATATGCCGCAGCCGATACATTTGCGCGGATCGACCTTTGCAACTCCGTCAGCAACGGATATCGCGTTTTGAGGGCATACGGCAACGCAATCACCGTATCCAAGACAGGAATAGGTGCAGAGCTTGTCGCCATTATAGCTCATATTAGCAAGACGGCAGCTTTGCTTTCCAATGTAGTCATACTTTCTTTTGGTAGCAGAGCAGTTGCCGTTGCAAGCCACGTAAGCTACCTTTTCAACAACGTTTTCTGCCTCGACTCCAAGTATTGCGGCTATATCCTTGGCGGCATTGTCGCCGCCGGGAACACATAGGTTGGTAAGGTCGGTGTCGCCGTTTGCCAATGCCTTGGCATATCCGTCACAACCGCTATATCCACAAGCACCGCAGTTGGCTCCCGGCAAGCAGTCACGTATAGCGATAAACCTCTCGTCTTCTTTTACTGCAAAAAGGATAGATGCAACGGTAAGAATAACACCGCATACAACAGCAATGCCGATAGCAATAAGAACAGGGATTAAAATTTCCATTTGTCCGTCCTCCTTATGCCAGCAGATTTTCGACTACGCCCGCAAAGCCGTAGAACGAAAGTGCCACGATTGATGCGGCAACAAGAGTTACGGGCAGTCCCTTAAACACCTTGGGAGCGGGACAATTTTCAATTCTTGAACGTACACCTGCAAATAATACCATTGCAAGCAAAAATCCAAGGCCAACACCAAGCGAGGATATCATGGATTCGACGAAATTGAATCCATCACTATTGATATTATTAAGCGTAACACCCAATACCGCACAGTTGGTGGTTATCAAGGGCAAATATACGCCGAGCGCCTTGAAAAGTGAAGGGATAAACCGCTTGAGAACGATCTCAACAAACTGAACGAGCGTTGCAATAACGAGAATAAATACTATTGTCTGTAAATAAGCGATCTTGAGCGGAACAAGAATATAAGTATATATAGGCCACGTAGCCGCAGTGGCAAAAAGCATTACCAGAGTAACGGCAATACCCATTCCGCTTGCCTGATTGACCTTCTTAGAAACGCCAAGGAAGGGGCATATTCCAAGGAATTGCTGGAGGACGTAGTTGTTTACAAGAACTCCGCCCATAAGTATGATTATAAGCTCCTTAAACATTTACATTTTCCTCCTTTTCTTTCGTTTGTGCTTCATTGCAGGAGGATTTGTTGCAAAGGTGAGCTGTGGGACAGCCCTCACAGGAGAATGACTTTTTCTTGACACCTCCGCGCTTTGCGGTGAGCTTATTCATAACTGCGATGAGAATACCGAACACAAGATATCCTCCGGGAGCTTGTGTAAGTATCGGGATTTTAAGCTCCGACATTACGGGAATGGCAAATCCCGCGAACGTTCCGGCACCTATGACCTCGCGTACGGTTGCCATAAGGAACAAAGCCAATAAAAATCCAAGTCCCATGCCAAGTCCGTCCATTGCGGAATCGAAAACGGGGTTTTTACGGGCGAACATCTCGGCGCGACCGAGAATTATGCAGTTAACTACGATAAGTGCCAGATAAACGCCCAGCATATCGTATATTGAGGGCAGGAATGCCTGCAAAAGCATCTGCATAAGCGTTACAAAACCTGCTATGACCACTATGTAGCACGGAATACGTACCGTGTCGGGTATTATCTTGCGGAGAGCAGAGATAACGATATTGGAGCAAACCAAAACAAACGTAGCCGCAAGTCCCATGGAGATAGCGGAAATAACGCTTGTGGTAGTTGCAAGAGTGGGGCAGGTTCCGAGAACGAGAATTAAAACGGGATTTTCTTGAATTATTCCCTTAAGAAGAATGGCAAGCTTTTTATTGGAACTCATTGTACGCCCTCCTTCTCATTTATAATATCAAACGCTTCAAGAGCCGCCTCTATGGCTCTGTAATACGCTTCAGTGGTCTTTTTTGCAGTAGGACCTGCAATTATTTCAGTAGTTATAGTGTCACCGGTATAACCTATGAACTTTTCGCCAAGTCCAACCTCTGCAGATAGTGTTTCTTGGGATTTTACGTAAGTTGCTCCTGTTATTTTACCGTCGGCATCAATTCCGCACATAACGACAAGCCCCGGCTTGTATCCCGTAACGGTCATCTGGAACACAAATCCACCGTTATCCTCGGTAAATACATTGGTGACCTCATCGGGCAGATTGTCAGGAAGCTCACTTTTTGATATTTCAACAAAGTTGTTTCCACTCGGTAGAACATTGGCAAGATTTTCCTGCACCTTCTGTCGCTCCGCCGCCTCAATAATAGGAGCAGTAATGAAATTAGCAACGGACAAGAGGAGAGCTACAACAAGACAAATTGCGCCCAAAATGATAGTGGGCATTGCTTTTTTAATCGTCATTTTTTAGCACCTCCTGCCTTTATCGCACCAAAGGGAGTGGAAGTGCACCACTTTTCAATGTAGGGGGAGAGAATATTCATAAACAAAATAGAGAATGAAACGCCCTCAGGGTAATATCCCCACATTCTGATAAGTACGGTTATAATAGCACAGCCGAGTGCGAACACTATACGTCCGCCTCTGTTTGCGGGTGTTGTGACGTAGTCGGTTGCCATAAAAATAGCTCCGAGCATCAGTCCGCCTCCGAGTGTCTGATACAATGCTACGGTAAGATCCTGCTTGATTATAAGCGAGAGCACGAATACCGTTCCAACGAATATAACAGGAGTTTCCCAGGATATAACGCGTCTTATAAGCAGATAAATAAATCCGATCAGCAATGCAATAACGCAGGTTTCTCCGATAGCGCCGCCACGGTTACCTATCAGCATATCGGTCAGAGAGGGGAGCGCTCCTTCGCCGCTTTTGATAACTTCAAGAGGTGTTGCACTTGCAACAAGCTCGGGAGATGCGAATTTAGTTGCCGCACCGCCCGCAACCTTGCCAAATGCAATAATCAGGAATATTCTTGCGGTTATTGCGGGATTAGCAAAATTGCATCCTATGCCGCCAAAAAAGCACTTTACAACGATTATAGCAAATGCCGAGCCGACGATACAGTGCCAGATAGACACCTTTGTGGAGAGATTAAGAGCCAACAACAGTCCGGTTACGGCCGCGCTTAAATCCGACACGGTCTGCTTGTGTTTTGTTATTACGTTAAAAAGAAACTCGGAGAGCACGGCGGTCGCAACACAAACACATATCATAATAAGTGCCTTTATTCCAAAAAGAACGACCGATGCGATGCCAGCAGGCGCAAGCGCGATAAGAACGTCGCGCATAATGGTCTGCGTTGTGGTCTTACCGTTAAAGTGAGGGGAGGTAGATATGATTAAATTTTCCATAATGACCTCCTTTACTGTTTGAGCTTTGCCATATGTGCCTGATGCTCACGAAGCTCGGCCTTGGCAATGCGATTGTTTTGTACGAGTGGGCGGTTAGCGGGGCATACGTAAGAGCAGCAACCGCATTCCATGCATATCATTACCTTGCTTTGCTCAAGTATGGCGATGCGTTCGTCCTTGCTGGGATTTTCCAGTGCCTTAGCAAATGTAATGGGAGAAAGTGCGAGGGGACAATTAGCGATACATCTTCCGCAGTGTATGCAGGCAGTTGCCTCGGGCTTTATGGAATCACGACGGTTCAGCACAGTAATAGCACCAGTGGTTTTAACTATCGGTTCATCAAGTGATGCGGCGGGAATGCCCATCATAGGTCCGCCATAAAGCACCTTGCCGGGAGCTTCTTTAAGACCACCGCCAAATTCGATAAGCTCTTTGATAGATACACCTATGGGAGCGATAATATTTTTCGGCTCCTTGACTGCGCTGCCGTCAAGTGTTACGCAACGTGAAACAAGAGGCATACCGGTTACTATATATTTTGCGAGTATAGCCATTGATGTAACGTTCATAACGACAACTCCTACGTCTGCAGGAAGCTTACCCTCGGGAACAACTCTGCGCGTTGTATTATAAATCAGCACCTTTTCGCCGCCCTGCGGATATTTGTCGGGCAGGGAAACTACCGATACCTTATCATTATCAGCAAAAATCTCGCGCATTTTTGCGACACATTGAGGTTTGTTTTTTTCGATTCCGATTATGTATTGTGATACAGTCGGAGCATATTTGATGAACATGTCAATGGCGGACTTTATCCATTCTGAGTCGTGCATCATAGTATGCGTATCGCCCGTTATATACGGCTCACATTCCGAGCCGTTTATTATAATCGAATCGATAACCCCTTTTTTTATAGCATCAAGCTTGACTGCTACGGGGAATCCGGCTCCGCCAAGGCCAACTAGTCCGGATTCACGAACCGCGCCAATAAGAGTGTCAATATTAGTCACCGTAGGCGGAGCTATATTTTCATATACAGACATAAGTCCGTCGCTTTGTAATCTGATTGCGGGAACCGTTCTTCCGTCGGGACGGAGATATTCCTCTATTTTGACGACCTTTCCGGAGACAGATGCATAAATAGGGGAAGAAACGTATCCGTTTGCCTCAGCTATCTTTTGACCTATCTTGACTTCATCGCCAATTGCAACAATAGGAGTGGCAGGAGCACCGATATGCTGTGATAACGGCAATAGCACAGAAGAAGCATCAGGCATTTTCACAGCAATCGAGTCGGCTGTGTTTTTGTGATGGGGAATATGCGTATTTCCTAACAACTTAAACCCAAACATAACTATCCTTTCGTTAATTTGCGTATTTATGTGTTGATAAAATCATATCTGAACGCACAAATACGCTTATATACATAGTAATAATACATTTTAATTATATAATATCAAAGTCAATATGTCAATGGAGAAAAAGTGGGAATATAGCACTATCTTATACAAAAATGCAAAAAACGACAAAATTCAAAATGATTCATAAAAGAAAAATTCCCTGCACGGAATGTGCAGGGAATCAATATATTACGCTTTGAGGCGTGCTTCAAGAGCTGCCAGCTCATCGTACATGGTCTGGGGAACTCTGTTGCCGACCTGTGCATAGAATGCCTTGATATTTTCAACGTCCTCCAGCCAGGAATTCTTATCAACAGTAAGAAGCTCCTTAATGGTGTCGAGTGTAACGTCGTTAAGTCCCTCAATACAAATATCCTCGGGATTGGGAAGGTAACCGATAGGAGTGATATTAGCATCAACCTTACCTTCGCAACGGTCAAGGATCCACATAAGGACTCTCATATTGTCACCGAATCCGGGCCAGATGAAATGTCCTTCATCATCGGTACGGAACCAGTTAACGTGGAAGATCTTGGGTGCGTGGGGGATCATGGTGCCCATCTTGAGCCAATGTGCCCAGTAGTCACCCATATCATATCCAACGAAGGGGCGCATAGCCATAGGATCGCGACGTACTACGCCGACAGCTCCTGCTGCCGCTGCGGTGGTCTCACTCGCCATAATAGAGCCGACGAAAGCACCGTTCTGCCAAGAGGTTGACTGATATACGAGGGGCGCGGTCTTTGCACGGCGTCCGCCGAATACGATTGCGGAAATAGGCACGCCTGCAGGATTTGCAAATTCAGAGGAAATGCAAGGACAGTTGATTGCCTTTGCGGTAAATCTGGAGTTGGGATGAGCGCCGCAGGTGCTCTTGTCCTTCTTGTCGAACTTGGTGCAGTCCCAAGGATTGCCCTTCCAGTCAATAGCATTTCCGGGTGTGGGAGGATTGTTGTCAAGACCTTCCCACCATACGGTGTTATCTGCGGTGTTGTGAACAACGTTGGTGAATATGGTATCCTTCAAGCAGGTATAGAGAGCATTGGGGTTGGACTTTTCGTTAGTACCGGGAGCAACGCCGAAGAATCCGTTTTCGGGGTTTACAGCCCAAAGACGACCGTCCTCGCCTACGCGGAGCCAAGCAATATCGTCACCTACGCACCATACCTTATATCCCTTCTTGGAGTAGTACTCGGGGGGAATAAGCATAGCGAGATTGGTTTTTCCGCATGCGGAGGGGAATGCCGCGCAAACGTACTTGGTCTCACCGTCGGGATACTGAACTCCGGGAATGAGCATGTGCTCAGCCATCCAGCCCTCTTTTCTACCGAGGAAGGAAGCAATACGGAGAGCAAAGCACTTCTTTCCGAGAAGAACGTTTCCACCGTAACCTGAGTTAACGGACCAGATAGTGTTTTCTTCGGGGAAATGAACGATATATCTGTTTTCTTCATCAATGTCTGCTCTTGCGTGAAGACCCTTGATGTAGTCTGCGCTGTCACCGAGTGCATCAAGAACGTCGTTTCCAACGCGGGTCATAATGAGCATGTTAAGAACTACGTAAATAGAGTCGGTAAGCTCGATACCGTACTTTGCAAAGGGAGATCCGACAACGCTCATCGCGTAGGGAATAACGTACATAGTGCGTCCCTTCATAGAGCCCGTGTAAAGCTTTGTGAGCTTTTCCTTGCACTCTGCGGGATCCATCCAGTTATTGATGTTACCTGCATCTTCTTTTTTAGAGGTGCATATAAAGGTTCTGCCCTCAACGCGCGCAACGTCGTTTACTGCGGTTCTGTGAAGATAGCAACCGGGAAGCTTTTCTTGATTAAGCTTTATTATTTCACCGGTGGAGCATGCCTCGGCTCTGAGTGCCTCTGCCTGTTCCTCGCTACCGTCGATCCAAACGATCTTATCGGGCTGAGTCATCTTAGCCATATCGTTGATCCAATCAAGCACGAATTTGTTGTTTGTAGGTGTCATAGTGTTCTCCTTTGTATATTGGAAAATTGAATACATTGCAAACTTGGCATTCCGAAATTTAGCATTTCGTCCGCCATTATAATTTTACTATATTTTTTAACCGTTTTCAATAAGATTTTTCAAAAGTTGCAATTTGTTAATAAATTTCTTTTTCCAATAGTATTAAAAAAAGACAAAAAAATCTTAAAATGACAAAAAAACTATTTACTTTTGGATAAATGTGTGTTAGAATAATGTAAAAGCATACATTTGTACGATAAATGTATAGAAGAAAACTGAAAGGTTGGTTATTTTATGCAAAAGTTGAAAGCAAAAGAGCAAAAGGTTCTGGACTATATTAAGAAATTCAAATTTGAAAACGGATTTGCACCTGCGGTGCGTGATATCTGTCGCGATCTCAACTATAAAAGCACGTCTACGGTACATATGTATCTCAACCGCCTCGAACGACTCGGCTATATAACTAAAGAGGATGGAAAAAGCCGCGCGATCACGCTCATGGACGACATGCCCAAGGTGTGTGCCGTGCCGCTTATAGGAACGGTTACTGCAGGTCTGCCCATACTTGCAGAGGAAAATTTTGAGGGCTATATAGGATATATGGATAGCCGTCGCAGCTCAGACGAGGTATTTGCGCTTAAGGTCAAGGGCGAAAGTATGATAGAAGCGGGAATTTATGATGGTGATATAATTATTGCAGAGCGTACGTGCTATGCAGAAAACGGAGATATCGTCGTTGCTATGATAGAAAATGAAGCAACTGTTAAGACGTTTTACCGTGAGGACGGTCATTATCGCTTGCAGCCCGAAAATAGCACAATGGCGCCCATTATAGTTGATGAGGTCATTATTTTAGGTAAGGTGCTTGCTATGCAGCGCAGCTATTCGTAATAATGGAGTATATCATAAATGAAGGATAACATTTTTGTCGGGCTGCAGAAGCTGACTCTTCTTGATTTTCCCGGGCACGTGGCATGCACTCTTTTTACGGGTGGGTGTAATATGCGCTGCCCATTTTGTCATAATGCGTCGTTAGTGGTACGCGCAAGCGAGCAGATAGCGTACTCAAATGACGAGATACTTGCTTTTTTGAAAAAACGCGTCGGAATACTTGACGGAGTTGCCATAACCGGCGGAGAGCCGACTCTTGTATCGGGACTCGATGAGTTCATGGCGCAAATAAAAGATCTGGGATATAAGGTCAAGCTTGATACCAATGGTACGCGTCCGGATGTTCTCATTAATATAATTGAAGGCGGGCTTGTGGATTATGTCGCTATGGATATCAAAAACTGTAGAGAAAAATACGGCGAAACGATCGGATTTGACGCCTCATACGATCTCGGAAGAATAGAGGAAAGCATAAGATATCTTATGCAAGGACACGTGGATTTTGAGTTCCGTACCACTGTATCCAAGACCTTCCATACCGAAAATGATATTATCAAGCTCGGAGAATGGATGCGTGGAGATGAAAGATTCTTTTTGCAGCAATTCAAGGATTCGGGAGATACCATCGGTGGTTACGTAGAGGGGTACAGTGAGGAGAAAATGAGGGAGCTTCTCGACATTTTCAGACAATTTGTGCCAAATGCACAATTACGGGGCATATAAAATATATATAGTGCCGAAATTTGATAAAAAACACAATATTTAGTATTTCCTGTTGACAAAAAACACTAAATATAGTATAATGGCTATGCGGCGCGGATTTGCAGTCCGCGCCATTTTTGTCCCTATTTTGAGATAATCCATACGGGATAAAGGGTTTTAATAGATATAAAATTATTTCAAATAAATGACATAGGAGAGGAATCATGTATAGTGTACAGAAGAGAGATGGAAAAGTAGTTGATTTTAGCATTGGTAAGATTTCCGACGCGATCAAGAAGGCGTTTGAGGCGCAGGAAAAGGAATTCAATCAGGATGTAATTGATTTCTTGGCGCTTAAGGTCACGGCGGATTTTTCAAATAAAATTAAAGATGGTATAGTATCGGTAGAAGACGTGCAGGACAGCGTTGAGTCCGTTCTTGTTCAGGCGGGTTATGCAGACGTTGCAAAGGCGTATATTCTGTACCGTCGCCAGAGAGAAAAGCTCCGTAATCTTGGTAATACGGCGCTTGACTACAAGGAAACCGTAGATAAATATCTTAAGATGAATGACTGGAGAGTTAAGGAAAACTCTACCGTTACGTATTCCGTAGGCGGACTTATCCTTTCTAACTCCGGAGCTATTACTGCTAACTATTGGCTCTCCGAAATATATGACGACGAGATTGGAAATGCGCATAGAAACGCTGATATACATATCCATGACCTTTCCATGCTCACGGGATACTGTGCAGGTTGGTCACTCAAGCAGCTCATTCAGGAAGGTCTTGGCGGCGTAACAGGAAAGATAACATCTGCTCCCGCGGCGCATCTTTCCCCCCTCTGCAACCAGATGGTAAACTTCCTTGGAATTAAGCAGAATGAATGGGCAGGCGCTCAGGCATTTTCGTCCTTCGACACATATCTTGCACCCTTTGTAAAGGTGGACAACCTTTCTTATAAGGAAGTAAAGCAGTGTGTTCAGTCCTTCATCTACGGTGTAAATACTCCTAGCCGTTGGGGAACACAGTCGCCCTTTACCAACATTACTCTTGACTGGACAGTTCCCAATGACTTGGCAGAGCTTAACTGTATAGTTGGCGGCAAGGAAATGGATTTCAAGTATAAGGACTGTAAGGAAGAGATGGACATGGTCAATAAGGCGTTCATCGAGATAATGATCGAGGGTGACGCTAACGGCCGTGGATTCCAGTATCCTATCCCCACATATTCTATAACCCGTGACTTTGACTGGTCTGAAACAGAGAACAATCAGCTTCTCTTTGAGATGACCGCAAAATACGGTACTCCTTATTTCTCCAACTATATCAACTCGGATATGGAGCCCAGCGATGTTCGTTCCATGTGCTGCAGATTGCGTCTTGACCTTCGTGAGCTTCGCAAAAAGTCGGGCGGATTCTTTGGCTCGGGTGAATCGACAGGTTCTGTCGGCGTAGTTACAATCAACATGCCCAGAATTGCTTACCTCGCAGAGAATAAAGAGGACTTCTATGCAAGACTCGACAAGCTTCTCGACGTGGCAGCGCGCTCGCTCAAGGTAAAGAGAACGGTTATCACAAAGCTGCTCGAGGAAGGTCTGTATCCTTACACTAAGAGATACCTCGGAACGTTCAATAATCACTTCTCAACCATCGGTCTTGTTGGTATGAACGAGGTAGGTCTTAACGGTAAGTGGCTCCGCGCAGATATGACTCACAAGGAAACTCAGGAATTCTCCAAAGAGGTTCTCAACCACATGAGAGATCGCCTTTCTGACTATCAGGAAATGTACGGAGATCTTTATAATCTTGAGGCGACTCCTGCAGAGTCCACATCGTACCGCTTTGCAAAGCATGACAGAAAGAGATGGCCCGATATTATCACGGCTACCGATAATGATAAAGCTCCTTACTATACCAACTCGTCACATCTTCCCGTAAGCTATACCGAGGATATATTTGACGCGCTTGATATTCAGGACGAGCTCCAGACGCTCTATACGTCGGGTACTGTATTCCACGCATTCCTTGGTGAAAAGCTTCCCACATGGAAGAGCGCGGCAAATCTTGTTCGCAAGATAGCAGAGAACTATAAGCTTCCTTATTATACGATGTCGCCTACGTATAGCGTATGCGTTGAACACGGTTATCTCAACGGTGAGGTATATCAGTGTCCCAAGTGCGGTAAAACCACCGAGGTATATAGCCGTATTACCGGATATTACCGTCCCGTTCAGGCATGGAATGACGGTAAGTCGCAGGAGTTCAAGGAAAGACGCACGTATAACATTGAGCGCTCTAATCAGCTTCACCCCGAGATCAATATCGGCGCTGACGGTGTAAGAACCGTACATGCAATGAACGCGGTTAACGTTGAAGAGCAGTGCGATAACGTAAGCGCAACTTATCTTTTCGCAACAAAGACCTGCCCTAACTGTAAGATGGCAGAAATATTCCTCTCCAAAGCAGGCATAAGCTACGAGAAGGTATATGCAGACGAAAATATTGAGCTTATTGAAAAATACGGTATTAAGCAGGCGCCCACGCTTGTTGTGGTTGAGGGCGGCAAAGAGATTGAAAAAGCAACCAATCTTTCCAATATTAAAAAGTATATTGATGGTGTCGTAAAGGCATAATCGTAATAAAAACACAGGCAATCCGTCCAAGGAAAATCGGGAAATGGGATCTTTGTCCCACAGAAATGGACGGATTGCCAAAACCTTACTTAAAATTGAATGAAAGGCAAGCTTTAGCTTGTGTAAAATAGATTATGTATGATTTGATAGTAGTCGGTGCGGGACCTGCCGGACTCACCGCTGCAATTTATGCCAGACGTGCTGAAAAGAGCGTTTTGGTGCTTGACAAGGGAATGTTCGGCGGGCAGATGACATTTTCCCCAAAAATTGAAAATTACCCGGGATTTGAACAGATAAGCGGAAATGAGCTTGCTGAGAAATTGGTCGCGCAAGCAATTGCGCTCGGTGCGGATATAGATATGCAGGAGGTGCAGGGGATCCGCAAATGCGATAACGGAGCATTTTGCGTAAACTGCGAGGAAACCGAATTTATGTCTCATACAGTAATAATTGCTACCGGTTCAAAGCATAGACTTTTGGGTCTTTCTAACGAGGAAAAATTTATAGGCGACGGCATATCCTTCTGCGCGGTTTGTGACGGAGCTTTTTATGTGAATAAAACAGTGGCGGTCATAGGCGGTGGAAACTCGGCGCTTCAAGAAGCAATAATGCTTTCTGACGGGTGTGAAAAGGTATATATAGTACAAAATCTTGATTTTCTCACGGGAGAGGAAAAGCTGGCGGCTATACTACGTGAACGTGAAAACGTTGAATTTATTTTTGGTTGCGTGGTCGAAGAAATTCTCGGATCGGATACGTTTGGCGGAATAGTTGTAAGACACGATGCGACGGGAGAAAAGACACGACTCGACCTCGACGGTATGTTCGTTGCAATAGGACAGGTTCCTGAAAATGAGAGATATGCAGATCTTGTGACACTTTCTGATAGAGGATATATAGTGTCCGATGAAAATTGCCTTACGGACACAAGAGGACTTTTCGTTGCGGGTGACTGTCGCACAAAGTCAATAAGACAGATTGCTACGGCATGCGGAGACGGAGCAGTTGCGGCTCTTGCGGCTTGCAGATATCTGGATAAGTAAAAATACGGGGAGAGGATAATAAACCTCTCCCCATATTCTATATAAAACGGCAAATTTAGATAAAAATAAAGTCAAATATTTACACTTCCTATTGATTTAATTGATATTTTATGGTAAAATTATTAGAAGGGAGTAGATTCTTCACAATAGATACTCGCTAAAGCATATACACAATTTTGGAAAGGAAAATCCATGTTAGAAATAAAAAATCTTACTTATTCGGTAACTGATACTCAAACGGGCGTCAAGCACTGCATACTTGATAATATCAATCTGACCATTAACGAGCGCTTTGTTGCAGTTACAGGTCCTAACGGATCGGGAAAATCAACACTGGCAAAGCTCATTGCGGGAATTATAAAGCCCGATTGCGGTCAGATCATTCTTGACGGTGTTGATATTACCGAGATGAATATAACTGAAAGATCTCGCGCGGGAATAAGCTATGCATTCCAGCAGCCCGTGCGCTTTAAGGGCATAACGGTCAAGGATATGATATCCTTGGCGGCTGGGGAAAAGATCTCCGTAGCCGAGGCGTGCAAATATCTCTCCGAGGTCGGCCTTTGTGCAAAGGAATACGTTAGCCGCGAGATAAATGAATCATTGTCGGGCGGAGAGCTTAAAAGAATAGAAATCGCTATGATAAATGCGCGCGGAACGAAATTTTCTGTGTTCGATGAGCCGGAGGCGGGAATTGACCTTTGGAGCTTTAATAATCTTATCAAGGTGTTTGAGAAGATGCACAAGAGAACCAATGGCAATATTCTCATCATTTCCCACCAGGAGCGCATACTTGATATTGCCGATAAGATAGTTGTGATAGCAGACGGAAAAATATCCGCTTACGGAACCAAGGATGAAATATTGCCCGAATTGCTTACGGCTCAAGCGGGCTGCAGATATACAAACGGGGGTGAGGAATAATGGCAGAAAAGAAAAAGCTGGACAGTATTCAACTCAACCTTTTGCGTCAGGTAGCAGATCTGCACGAGGTACCCGAGGGCGCGTATTCCTTGCGCATAGACGGTGAGCTTTACGGTAAAAATTCATCTGAAAATATTGTTATCGAAAAGAAAACGGACAAGCCGGGAATTGATATTTATATCAAAGCAGGCACCAAAAATGAGAGTGTGCATATCCCTGTAATACTTGCACAGTCGGGTCTGCGCGAGCTTGTTTATAACGATTTTCATATTGGAGAGGATGCCGATGTCGTTATAATCGCGGGATGCGGAATACACAACTGCGGCGTTCAGGACAGTGAGCATAGCGGAGAGCATAGCTTTTACGTAGGCAAAAATGCCAAGCTCAAATACGTGGAGAAGCATTACGGTGACGGCGATGGAAACGGCAAAAACGTTATGAATCCACATACTGTTGTAGTGCTTGAAGAGGGCGCGTATATGGAAATGGAAACCACGCAAATAAAGGGCGTTGACTCCACCAGACGTAAAACTGATGCTATACTCAAGGATAGATCCACCCTTATAGTGCATGAGAAGATAATGACGCACGGTGAGCAATTCGCGGAAACCGAATTCAATGTGGATCTTCAGGGCGAGGATTGCGGCACGCACGTTGTTTCCCGTTCGGTAGCAAAAGACAACTCAAAGCAGCTTTTTATTTCCGACGTTATAGGAAATAACCGTTGCTCAGGACACACCGAATGTGATGCGATCATTATGGATAATGCATCAGTTCAGGCGATCCCGAAAATAATTGCAAACAATACAGAGGCATCGCTCATTCACGAGGCGGCAATCGGAAAAATCGCAGGAGAGCAGCTCATAAAGCTTATGACACTCGGACTCGATGAAAAACAGGCAGAAGAAGAGATAATTAACGGATTTTTGAAATAATTACCCCAAATTTCAAGGAGAAAAGCTATGGACAGAAAACTTTTGGAGATAATTCAAGGCAAGGAAGAGAATTACCTGTATCCGTTTTATTGGCAGCACGGTAATCATACCGAAAAAATACCTGATCAGATACAAAGTATATATGATAGCGGATGCCGCGCATTTTGTGTAGAATCCCGTCCTCACCCTGAATTTTGCGGGGAGGGCTGGTGGAGAGATATGGATATCATTCTTTCCGAAGCCAAAAAGCGTGATATGAAGGTATGGGTGCTCGATGATGACCTTTATCCCACAGGACACGCCGCAGGACTTATCGAAAAGAAATATCCTCATCTGCGCCAGACCGAGCTTATTGAGCGCCATATTGACGTTGTCGGTCCTGCAAAGGATTTCTCTATAATACACGAGGTCAAGGAAGGCGACGTGTTTATAGGAGCATACGCTTATCGCAGAAACGCGGACTATGATCAAACCTGTAAATATGAGGCGATAGATCTTACCGATCATATAAAGGGACACTATCTTTATTGGGATATCCCGGAGGGAGTTTGGAGAATATTCTTCTATTTCAAATCCCAACGTCCCATAAGACAGGGATACATAGATATGATCAGCCGCGAGTCCGTTCATGTTCTGATAGAGGCAGTTTACGAGCCGCATTATGAACACTATAAGGATTATTTCGGCAACACCCTGGTCGGATTCTTTTCCGACGAACCCTGTCTCGGAAATCAGGTGTTTGCGCCCGAGAGATTTGACTTCGGATTTTATGAGGCCAAGATAGGTAAGCACTCGCTTGCTTTACCTTGGAATGACGAGGTGCTTGAACGCATGACTAAAAAGCTTGGCTATGATCCTGTGCCGCATCTCAACCTTTTGTGGTATTCCGATGATGCAAACGGAGACGATCAGTGCGAGCTTCGCTATGCTTATATGGACACGATCATGAATCTTTACAGCGAATGCTTCAATAAACAGCTGGGAGATTGGTGCCGTGACCACGGAGTAATATATACTGGACATATCATAGAAGATATGAACTGTCACATGAGAGGCGGTGTAGGGCACTATTTCAGAGCTATTCAGCATCAGGATATAAGCGGCATTGATATAGTTTTGCATCAGGTAATGCCCGGTATGGACGATTATCTGCACACTGCAACACCTGCTACGGGTACTGCCGGCGGTGATTTCTATCACTACATTCTTGCAAAGCTTGGATCGTCGATGGCACACATTGAGCCAAGAATGAAGGGCAGAGCAATGTGCGAGGTCTTCGGTGCTTTCGGTTGGGGTGAGGATACTACCTTTATGAAGTATCTGATCGACCATCTGTTTGTACGCGGAATAAACTATTTCGTACCTCACGCGTTTGACTCCATATACCCCGATATAGATTGTCCTCCGCATTTTGGCATAGAGGG
>JAZRFU010000116.1:0-14579 GCA_045643865.1 Eubacteriales bacterium | reverse complement strand
TTCAATACCGTGCAAGCGACGTTGAAAGTTCTTTTGCTTACTTTTCTTTCAAGAAAAGTAAGTGGCGACCCGAAGGGGACTCGAACCCCTGACCTCTAGCGTGACAGGCTAGCGTTCTAACCAACTGAACTACCGGGCCATGATTTGAGCTTGCGCTCAAATGTGCTAATTTTGCTTCGCAAAATTGCCTATTGAATGGACTAATTTTGCTTGACAAAATTGCCTATTGAATGGACTAATTTTGCTTGACAAAATTGCCTTTGATCTACTTCCCTATTGGAAAATAAATCTTATGGTGGGAACAATAGGGCTCGAACCTATGACCCTCTGCTTGTAAGGCAGATGCTCTCCCAACTGAGCTATGCTCCCGAGTGTAAAAAAGAAGAAATTTGCATCTCTTCTTTCTTTACTATATTGGAGCGGATTACGGGGCTCGAACCCGCCACCTTCGCCTTGGCAAGGCGACGCTCTACCAAATGAGCTAAATCCGCGAATACCGATCTTTCAATCGGTGGTGCCTCCGGTCGGAATCGAACCAACGACACGAGGATTTTCAGTCCTCTGCTCTACCAACTGAGCTACAGAGGCAAATAATGGCGACCCGAAGGGGACTCGAACCCCTGACCTCTAGCGTGACAGGCTAGCGTTCTAACCAACTGAACTACCGGGCCGAAATTTGACGCAAGCGTCAAATTGCACTCATTTGCTACGCAAATGGGCTTTCGGCTTATCTCCCTATTGGAAGCTAAACCTTTATGGTGGGAACAATAGGGCTCGAACCTATGACCCTCTGCTTGTAAGGCAGATGCTCTCCCAACTGAGCTATGCTCCCATATCGGCGACTTGTATATTATATCACGGTCTTTTTCTTTTGTCAATAGTTTTTTTGAAATTTTTTCAATTTTTTTTGAGGGATGAAGATACGGTAATTATGTAGATAAAAAGCCGGAGGAGCAAGCCCCTCCCCTACGGTATTGTACAATGAAATTATATGTTGACAAATGCTCTGTCGTGTGATATAATAATCTTGTCACACAAACTGAATAATCGTATTTAGGGGTATTTCTGCTTTTTAGGGGATACTATACCTTCTTTTTGTCTACACTAAATTTACGGACTTGGTAAAAATGCAAGCTCCTCTAATTTTAGTGTAGCGATTAATATCTCTATTCCTATTAGTTTGTGTGACAACAATCGGAGTTTGCGTTTTTCGGTGTGCATAACTTCGGTTGTGCACACTTTTTATTTTCAAGGAGGAAACATGAAAAAATTTTATTGGATTGTACTGATCTTAATTGGTGCCTTATTAATGTCGTCATGTGATTTTAAAATAAACATTGCAGACACTAGTTCGTCAGTTGAGGAATCCTCATCAATTGAAGAATCCTCGTCCGCTGAAGAATCCTCGTCCGCTGAAGAATCCTCGTCCATTGAAGAATCTTCGTCCGTTGAAGAATCCTCGTCCATTGAAGAATCTTCGTCCGTTGAAGAATCTTCGTCCGTTGAAGAATCCTCGTCCATTGAAGAATCTTCGTCCGTTGAAGAATCTTCGTCCGTTGAAGAATCTTCGTCCGTTGAAGAATCTTCATCCGCTGAAGAATCCTCATCCGCTGAAGAATCCTCATCTATTGAAGAATCCTCATCCGCTGAAGAATCCTCATCAGTTGAGGAAACAACCACCGAGCACGTCCACTCATACACTCAGAAAAACTCCGATCTGCAATACCTGAAATCAGAGGCTACATGCACGTCAGCTGCAAAGTATTACTACTCCTGTGAATGTGGAGAAGCAGGCGAAAAAACGTTCAGTCAAGGATTTTGCTTGCCGCATAAATACATTTTCTACCGTATTGTTAAGCCAACGTGCAAGGAGAGAGGATACACCAAATACACCTGTAGTTGCGGATACTCTTATAAAACAGACTACGTTGAGAAAACCCAAGACCATAAATTCAGCAAAGGTCGAGCTTGGTACGGTGAGGCGAATTTTGAGGTATACATTTGTGAGGTCTGTTCGTTAAAAGCTATTGAGCACGGAAATGCTGACGGATCCGCCGGCAATTATCCTTGCAAGTACTATATAACAGGAGATATTGTCAATGACTGTGATTATGAAATAGTGATATGCGGAACCGGTGATATGCCGGATTTCGATACGGAATATTTTCCTCCGTGGTACTATTATTTGCCTTACACCAAGAAAATTGTTATTAGCGAAGGTATCACGTCTATTGGAGCTTATACTTTTTTCTATCCCGCAAATGAACATAGCAACAAAGTAGAATACTCAATTGCAAACTCTGTAAAAGTTGTAAAGCCCTATGCGCTTGGAATGCGTACCAACACAATTGTTTTCGGATCATCATCTTCTCTGGAACGCATAGAGAGGTATGGCATTTTATATTCTCAGGTTTCATCAGGCATATATCTTCCAAAGTCCCTCACCTATATAGGTACATTGCCAGGAGCTCTTACCCTCTTTTATCAGGGTAGCAGCCAGGATCTGTATTCCGTAATGACAACGAGAGTTGTCGAAGGAAGGATGCAGACTGTCACTGTACCCGATATTATTAATTTGTCGAAAGATACATGGCCAATGTATGTCTATGTAAATGCATCCGGTGTAAACGATAGAACGGAGTTATTCCAATAATATCATTAGTTAAACCGTTTTACAAATAAATAATTAACAAAAAATCTCGCAAGCGATTATTGCTTGCGAGATTTTTATTAAGTTTACTTAATTTTTGCTATATTTAGTTAAGTTAATTTAATTTATTTGCAAAATTGATTGCGATTCGTTATAATTTGCTTAACTTTCGCGTCTTATCTTCTTATTCTGACAAGTGTATTTATTCCCTCGGCGAGTGTGGCGATGAAGGTCTGCACGTCGCTCTCGGTGTTGTACTCACTGAAACTGATACGCACGGTGCAATCTGCCTCGTGGGATGTAAGTCCGAAATTCAGCAACGTGGGGGACATATTCTTGGAATGTGCCGAGCAGGCAGATCCCGCCGAGATGCATATTCCCTTGCCCGACAGGAAATTGAGCATGGTTTCGCTCTTTATATCGGGCAGAGTTATGCTCAGAATATGCGGTGCGCGGTTTCCTTGTGGGATATTGACACGCGCGCCTGCCGCGACAACTCCGCTCTCGCAGAGGGTGCGAAGCTGGATCATTTTAGCGACCGACTGCGCAAATTCGCGTTTTCCCTGCTCTGCCGCCGCACCAAAGCCCGCTATACCCACTATATTCTCCGTTCCCGAGCGCAAGCCGCCCTCCTGTCCTCCGCCGAGGATATAGGGGGTGATTTTTCTCATTTTGATGATGTCGGGAGATATATAGAGCGCACCCACTCCCTTGGGACCGTGAATTTTATGCGCGCTGATGCTGACGAGGTCTGCGCCTATCGACTTTGGAGTAAATGGAATTTTGAGAAAGCCCTGTATCGCGTCACAATGCAGCACTGCGTTGGGTGATAACCGTTTCGCCATAGCAAACGCGCGCTTTACATCGTAAGCCGCACCCGTTTCGTTATTGACCATCATAAGCGACACAAGCAAAACGCTACCGTTAAGCGCACCTTCGAGCTGCTCAAAATCAAGTACGCCGTCCTTTGTACGAATACGTACCACCTCAAAGCCGTCAGCTTCAAGCTTTTTCATAACGTTTTCGACGGACGGATGCTCGGAATCGGTAGTTATGATTTTGTTTCCGCGGCGGTTTGTCTTGGAATACACACTACCGAGTATTGCGGTATTGTTCGCCTCGCTTCCCGATGCGGTAAATATCAGATTTTCGGGATTGACTCTGCCACATCCGAGTACCGCACCAACCTGCTCGCGAGCGCGGTCGAGCACTCTTTTCGCCTCAATACCCAGCGCGTGAGTTGAGGACGGATTGCCGTAGACGTCCATCGCCTCGGTCATTGCCTTTTTCGCCGCAACGGAAATCTCCGTCGTTGCACTGTTATCAAGATATATCATCTTTGATCTTCCTTTATAAAATCAGTCGCCGAGGCGTCTTATATAGAAGTTATCTATCATTTTCTGCACGTCGGCAAGGTGCTTGTCGTAATTTTCGGGGGTTGCGGTGTAGGTCACGCAGTAGAACACTACTCCCTTTTTGACTATCGCCTGCGTCATTTTATACTCAACGCCGCCTGTTGTGATCTTTATGTCGTAACGGCGCGCGTCAAGACCGCTCATTTTAATATCGGTTGCCGAAATAAGCTCGTAGGACGCAAAAAGCTTTTGGTAGCTTTCCTCAAGCGACGTCCAGTACTGCTCGACGGTCTGATTTTCGTCGCTCGTCATATACATCTGCACGCTTACGTTGGAGCTGTCGCTCTCGGACGCGTATGCCGCGGTGTTCTCCGTTCTGTTGTTGACTATCCACGAGCTCGGAACGTAAAATCTGTACGGACGCGCGTCGGTGGAAATGAGCTTCATTCCCTCGGGGGCTTGTACCTTGTCGGAGAACTCCTTATCGTTATCCTTTGAATGATACGGCTCGGCAAATTCAAAGTACGGGATTATTCCCACTCCCTTTGAATCGCCCTCGACTTCAAGCAAGTGGCTCTCATAATGGCTTTTGGGCGCGCTGTATATAAGCACGTACATCTTGCCCTTGTATTTTGCCATCACCTGCATATATTTATAGGGTACGTAGACGAGCACCTCGGAGTCGTTCTCCTTCTGGAACAGCGACTGTGCCGTAAAGGTATATTTATACGCGGGCTGACCGCCAAGCGTGGTCTTCTGGCACTTCTCTGCTCCCGTGTAGCCAACAAGCTCGTTTTTGTATTTTTCCGCGCAAACCGCCCAATATTCCTCGACCGACATATCAGCGGCATCCTGCGCCACGTACACGTAGACGGACGAGTTTTCGTCGGTTGAATATATTGCTCCCGTCATTCCGCTTTGCGTATTAGGCAACCACTGTGTAGGCACGTAGAGGCGGAATTCGTCGCCCTCGCAAGCCACGAGCTGATAGCCGTCGGGCACTTTATCCTGCGAGCAAGCCGCAAGTGTACCTACAAGCGCAACACACGCGAGTATCAGGGATATAAATCTCAATTTTTTCACTTTTCTTTCTCCGTTTTACATATTATCCGCAAGCATAGAATCTGCCGCGGAGAGAATTCCGATTTTTCCGCTTTCGTAGGTCAGACCGCCCTGGAAGAACACCGTGTACGGCTCTCTCATCGGTCCGTCTGCCGAAAGCTCTATCGACGCGCCCTGAACGAACGCTCCCGCCGCCATAATGACCTTGTCGGTATATCCCGGCATTTCCCACGGCTCGGGCGTGACAAAGGAATCGACGGGCGAGCCCTTTTGTATTCCTCGGCAGAACGCGCACAAAAGCTCGGGCGAGCGCGTGATGACCGACTGGATTATATCCGATCTTTCATCGCACCAGCGCGGCTCGACGTCGTATCCAAGCTCCTCGAACACATACGCCGCAAGATGCGCCGTTTTGAGCGCCTGCGCGGTGGTGTGGGGGGCATAGAAAAGTCCTTTATACATATTCTTGTTCTGACCTATCGTCGCTCCGACTTCAAGTCCGCATCCGACCGAGGTAAGACGGTAGGACGCAAGCTCTACGGCTCTCGCCGTACCCGCGATATATCCGCCCGTTTCCGCCATTCCGCCGCCCGGGTTCTTTATGAGCGAGCCGATTATCATATGGGCTCCAACCGCCGTCGGCTCGGTCTTCTCGGTAAATTCGCCGTAGCAGTTGTCAACCACGACGTAGGTTCCGGGGGATATGGACTTGACAAAGCGCACCGCCTCGCCTATCTCGGCAACCGTCAGCGTTTTGCGATTGAGATAGCCCTTGGAGCGCTGTATGAATACGACCTTTACCGCGCGTCCGCCTTCAAGTTCTGCGCGAAGTATCTGGGCTATTCTGTCAAAGTCGAATTTGCCGTCTTTAAGCTCGGTCTGTGCGTATCTTACGCCGAAATCGCGGAGGGATCCGTTGCCCTCCTCGCCCGCAATTCCTATGACCTCCTCGAGCGTGTCGTAGGGCTTGCCTGCGATGGAGCACATAAGATCACCCGGACGGAGAAGTCCGAAAAGACCGATAGTCAGTGCCTGCGTGCCGTTTACGATATTGTGACGGACGAATGCCGCCTCCGCGCCCATAACGTCTGCCCATATTCTGTCCAGCACGTCGCGTCCGCGGTCATCGTAGCCGTAGCCGCTCGTAGTATCAAAATTGGTTGCCGCAACGCGATGCTCGCGAAATGCGTCCATTACCTTATTTGTGTTGTAATACGATATTTCGTCTATTCTTTTGAAATATGGCGCAAGAGCCGCCTCGGCTCTGTTTGCAATATCGCTTATTCTCTGTGAAAATTCCATTTTTATTTCCGTTCCTTTAATTTACCCGTGTTTAAAGCTCGTTTATTATGCTTTTGAAGCAATTTCCGCGCTCCTCGAAATTCTTGAATGCGTCAAAGCTTGCGCAGGCGGGCGAAAGCAGGACTATATCGCCCTTCTCTGCCAAATCACGTGCGGCAAGCACCGCGTCCTTGAAATCGGGGATCATTTTTATATTGAGGGCGTCGGCTCTGTACTCGTCGCACCTCTCTATCTCTGCCATTATCTTATCTGCCGTCGCTCCCGTGAGCACTACCGCCTTCACCTTGGTGCAAAGCGTTTTTGCCAGCGTATCAAATGGTATTTCCTTGTCGTATCCGCCGCAGATTATTATCGGGCGCTGTGTGAGCGCGCTTATTGCCGCCTGCGTTCTTGTGGGACTTGAATCGATGGAGCTGTTGTAATATCTCACTCCGTCAAGCTCGCGCACAAGCTCAAGTCGGTGCTCGACGCCCTTGAAGGTGGTTGCCACCGCTCTTACCGTTTCCGCACTTACAAGTCCGTCCGTCAGCGCGATAGCCGCCATATAGTTCTCGACGTTATGCCGTCCCGGAATGAGAATGTCCGACACTCTCAAAATCGGGCGGCGGTCATTACCGTCGTCAATATATATGTATCCGCTGTCCTCATATATTGCCCTGCAATTTGTCTTGTTTTGAGGTACTATATCGGCATATTTGCTCTTTTTTGATGAAAAATACGTGGTAGCAACGGCGGCTTCCTCGCCTATTTTGCGCGTGACGTCGTTGTCTGCATTCACCACAAGCAGCTCTATGCCCTCGTGGGAGCAAATGTTGCGCTTGGCGGCGATATATTCGTCCATCCCCGTGTGCCAATCGAGGTGATTGGGCGACACGTTGGTTATGAGCGCGCGGCGCGGAGAGCGGCGCATTGTCTGCAACTGAAAGCTTGAAAGCTCTACAACGGCAAAATCATTTTCACTCATCTCACTCATTTTCGGCAAAAGCGGATAGCCGATATTGCCGCCCACGTATGCGCGTCCCCTGCCTTTACCGTCAAGCTCGGTTTTGAGCATAAGGTGGGTAAGCGTCGTGGTCGTGGTCTTTCCGTCCGAGCCCGTAATTCCGATTATATCGCACGGACAAAGCTCAAAAAACAGCTCCATCTCGCTGGTAAGGCACGCGCCGTCTGCGATTGCCGCATTCATCTCGGCAAGATCGGGACGAAGTCCGGGAGAGCGGAAAATAAAATCTCCCGAAAGCCCGTCAAGGTATTCCTCGCCGACAACAAACTCACCGCCGCTCGACATGAGCGTCTTGGCGTCCGCATTGTCGCCCGCCGCGCTATTTTTATCGCGTACTATTACCTTTGCTCCCGCCTTTTGCAGCATTTCGGCGAGCGGACGGTTTGACCGACCGTATCCAAGCACGTGGCATATTTTATTTTCAAATCTGTTCTTCAAGCACGTATTAAAATCCACGTTCTACCTCCGAGAGCGCCAAAGCGCATAATATCTCTTATACATTATATAATATTTACTGTCATCTTTCAAGAGAATTGAGAAATTTTTTATCAATATCCTCAAAAAAAGACAAAAATTTGAAAAAAGGCGAAAAAAAGCCCTTGTGAAAAGCATAAAAATATGATAAAATAGAGTGATGTATTATGTATTAGATGAAATTTGACACATCTGAAAGGATATTGAAATGTCTGTTGATAACAAGGACAAGGTAATAAAAAAAGGCACGTCACAGCAGTATGACGACCGAAGCATACGCGCTCTCAAGGGGGCGGACCGCGTGCGCAAGCGCCCTGCGGTAATCTTCGGCTCGGACGGTATCGAGGGCTGTGAGCATTCCTATTTTGAAATACTTTCAAACTCCGTCGATGAGGCGCGCGAGGGACACGGTAACGAGATCCTCACCGTGCTTTACCGTGACCACTCTATAAAGGTCGACGACCACGGACGCGGAGTTCCGCTTGGCTACAATAAAAAAGAAGATCGCTGGAACTGGGATCTTATTTACTGTGAGCTTTACGCGGGCGGTAAATATGACAACAATAACGGCGCGTCGGCTTACGAATATTCTCTCGGACTTAACGGTCTTGGCGCGTGCGCTACGCAGTATTCGTCCGAGTTTATGAACGTGTATTCATACGACGGAAAAATGGAGCGTCATATCGCGTTCAAGCGCGGTGAGCCCGTAACGGGTGTGCTCCAGGAGCGCGAGCTTGAAAAAAAGGAAAAGCGCACGGGTACGGTCATTCATTGGCGTCCCGACAAGCAGGTATTTACCGATATAAATATCACTCCCGACCGCATACGCGAGATACTGCACCGTCAGTCCGTCGTCAATGCCGGCATATCCTTCGTTTTCAAATACGAGGGCGAGGACGGCAAGTTTACCGAGGAAAAGTTCCTCTATCAGAACGGTATCTCCGATTATCTCTCCGAAATAGTCGGCGACAGCGCAAAGACCGAGCCCGTGCTTTGGCATCTTGAAACTCAAGGACGCGACCGTGACGACAAGGACGAGTATAAGCTCAAATCGGATTTTGCGTTCTGCATCTCCAACAACGCAAACCGTCTTGAATATTACCACAACTCCAGCTTCTTGGAGCACGGCGGCTCGCCTGACCGAGCAGTCAAGAGTGCGTTCACCTTTGCTATTGACAAATATCTCAAGAGCAACGGTAAATACACCAAGAACGAGGCGAAGATAACCTTTGCCGACGTTGCAGACTGTCTTGTTTTCATAAGCAACAGCTTCTCTACTATGACATCTTATGAAAACCAGACCAAAAAGGCGATAACAAACACATTTATTTACGAGGCAATGAACGACTTTTTGCGCTACAACCTCGAAATATACTTCCTTGAAAATCCCACGCAGGCGGAAATCATCGCAAATCAGGTGCTTGTCAACAAGCGCAGCCGTGAATCCGCAGAAAGCACCCGTCTTAACATTAAGAAGAAGCTTTCGGGTACTATTGATATCGCCAACCGAGTTGAAAAATTCGTAAACTGCCGTTCAAAAGACCCTAACGTGCGCGAGCTTTATATCGTGGAGGGTGACTCCGCGTTGACCTCGTGTAAGCTCGGTCGCTCGGCAGAGATGCAGGCGATAATCCCCGTCAGAGGTAAAACGCTCAACTGTCTTAAAGCCGACTACGAGAGAATTTTCAAGAGCGAGATCATAACCGATCTTCTCAAAGTCATCGGCTGCGGTGTTGAGATAAAAGGCAAGGTAAAGGGCGATATAGTTCCCTTTGACCTCGATGCTCTGCGCTGGTCCAAGATAATCATCTGTACCGATGCCGATGAGGACGGCTTCCAGATAAGAACTCTGCTTCTGACTATGTTCTACCGCTTGCTCCCCACTCTTTTGCAGGAGCAGCGCGTGTATATCGCGGAAACCCCTCTCTTTGAGATAACCGTCAAGGAAAAGGGCGGCGAGCAAACCTATTTTGCTTACGACGAGTTCGAGAAGGCAGATATACTCAAAGAAATAGGAAACAAGAAATATTCCATTCAGCGCTCCAAGGGTCTTGGTGAGAACGAACCCGACATGATGTGGCAAACCACCATGAACCCCGAAACGCGCCGTCTTATCGCCGTAACTCCTGCGGACGCAAAAAAGACCGAGGAGATATTTGACACCCTGCTTGGTGACAATCTCCCCGCGCGTAAGCAGTTTATCGCGGCTCACGGCAAGGAATATATGAAGGATCTTGATATATAAACAATCAAAGAAGCGTTGTGCTAAGCACAACGCTTCTTTTTTGTTTTTTATTTTATTCGAGCCACATAAATTCAACTATCTCTCGAATATAGTAATTATCAGTTTCATTATAGAATATCGTGATATTATCGCCGACTCCAATACGGACAATAGATTCATTATCCTCTATTGAGCCCTTATACATAATACCGTTTTGATCTTCAATGTACGTAACCGTCGTACCTCCGACTACCACATCGCGCACGGACACGACCTCAATAGTCACACTCTTGTTTTGTGTGTCGGTCGTGGGTTCTTTATCGACAACACCGTTTGAGCGCAACAGCTTCTTATACGCCCTCATTGCCTCCGCTTGTGTCTCTCCCGTTGCAACGATACTGTAATTTTCTACGTTTACAAGCGCGTAAAGCTCAACTATTCCGCTCTGCGATTTAAGCACCATTATATAAGTCGCCTCGCCCGATACGTTGATAAGCGACGGGAAGCTTGCCTCGTAGTTCTTTTCCTGAACCTCGCCCTCCGCGGCGCTCATCGCGGAATATTCCTCCGCTCCGACCACGGGATAGTATTTGTACTCTCCCGTTCTCGCGTTACTGATAATAAATCCGATGTTGGATTCGTCGCTTGTAACCGACGTAACACCCGTGAAGTACCACACGTCGTCACCTATAACGATATAACCGTAATCGTCGGTGGTCTGCTTGCAGTTCTTGTTTCCTACGATGCTGTTGATAAATCCGCCCGACAGCATACCGTGCCAGTTATATTTCTGCTCGGCAAGATCGCCCGAATATACGGCGTCAACCCACGCGGGCACGTCGCTGATGTTCTCATAAAGGTCGCTCTCACCCGTGCAAGGATCGAAAATGATGACCTCTTTTACGTCCATAGCTCCAAACAAAAATACGTTTGCATCAAGACAGGACACGATATAGTGGGGCTTTCCCTCCTCATCTATCTCGTAGCTGATAAAATCAAATATCTTGGTGGGATAGTCAAAGCGCAGCTTGCGCATAAGATTGTCACCAAAATATCCCGAGGGGACGTATTTAAGGGGTTTTTCAAGCTTAACGTATTCGGCACTACTCTTGACGGGGTCCACCATAACGTATCCGGGCACTCCGCTGTCGCGGTTAGACATCCATTTGAAGAAATCGGCATATTCAAGGTTTGCTACCTTCTTGGGTGCTCCCTTATAGTTTATCTGCGTGTATCTTTCGCCTATTTCGTACTGCGAAACAACGTCCGAAAGTGCACCAAGCGTTCTGTTACCTATTGCCTGTGCGCTGGCACCGTCCATAAGCGCGATATTGGTGACCTCGTCGGTTTCCTTCATATCGTCCTTAAACACCGCCTCGGTAACCGTTATGACCGACGCGTATTTCTTGGCATTGAACACCTCGGACGAGAAAAGACCGCCTATTATCATAATCGCAATCGGAATTGCCACAAGTATTATGGGAAGCTTTGCAACATTGAAGCTTAAATTGATATGACCCTTTACTGTTGCCGTATTCCCCTTTTTCTTAAAGAAAAAAGGCAACGAGTAGCACAAGATTGAGAACGCAAGAAACGTCCAGAAATCCGTGCTGTGAATATTTATTGCGGGAAGCGTGATGTAAAATGCAATCGCCGTAGCAACTGTTCCAAGAATTACGGAAATCGTGATTTTTTTTGATTTACTCATTTTCTGACTCCTTTACATTGATTACAGTCCAAGCTTCTCAAAAAGCTTGAAAATATCTCCTGCTCCCATTATAACCACAGTATCGTTTCTCGATACCGTTTTGCGAAGCAGATTTGCAATACTGTCAAAATCACCGCCATATATCGCCTTATCGCCTATTACCTCTGCCAGCTTCTCGGAGGATATGCCGTATTCGTTGACCTCTCGCGCGGCGTATATATCGGCGAGAATAACCTTGTCGGCACATTCAAACGCCGCCTTGAAATCGTTTATTAGCGCCGCCGTTCTACTGTAAGTATGCGGTTGGAACACGCATATAAGCTTGTTATCGCAGGTATCCTTGGCTCCGCAAAGCGTTGCTCCTATCTCGGTCGGGTGATGACCGTAATCGTCGTACACGACTGCACCGCAAAGCTCGCCCTTATATTCCATACGTCGTTTTGCGCCCGTGAAATTGAAAAGTCCTACCGAAATATCGTCAGCATCTATTCCGCACACGAATGCCGCCGCGGCTGCCGCCAATGCATTATAAACGTTATGTACTCCTCTTGCGGGCAGGCGAATATGCGCAAACTGACGTCCGCAGTACAGAATATCAAACTCCATCGGGTGCTTGCAGCTGTCTATGCGCACGGCTCGGAAATCCGCATCCGTGGACAACCCGAAGCTTATCTTTTTTGCATCTACTTTCTCCACCGAGCCGACTATATTCTCGTCATCCGCGTTGTATATAACTACTCCGTCCTTACCGACGAGCGAGGCATATCGCGTGAATGAGTCGCGGATATGCTCTATGCTTTTGAAATAATCGACATGCTCAAGCTCGGCATTGAGGAGCACCGCGACCGTAGGATTGAAATCCAAAAAGCTATCCATATACTCGCACGCCTCGAACACGAAATGATCCTGCTGTCCAAGATAATACGCGCCGTCCATCGCCGAGTATTCCGCGCCCGAAACTATTGTCGGGTCACTCGTCGTGCCGTTTTTGGCGGCATCAAGGAATATCTCGGCGCACATTGACGTGCAGGTGCTTTTTCCGTGCATACCCGCAATGCCGACTCGATTTTTATATGCAGTCATAATATATCCAAGATAATCCGCGCGTGAAATACAGGGGATTCCCTTCTCATGCGCCGCAACGTATTCGGGATTGTCGGGCGATACTGCCACGGTATATACCACCGCGCCGCAATTTTCTCCTATATTATCCCTTGAATGACCGTAAAACATAGATATTCCCGCGTCCTCAAGCTTGCGCGTAAGTGCTGACGGACTGCGGTCAGAGCCGCGCACCGAAAAGCCCGCCTTGGCGGTAAGCAGTGCCAACGAGGACATCATTATTCCGCCCGCGCCCAAAAAGAATATCTCTTTTTGACGGCAGGACTCCATTATTTTGCCGATTTCGACGTGTCCTATATGAGTATTAGGTGTGGCCAATTCAACTCAACTCCTTTTTACAAATTACGACTTTATTATATGTATATTCACAAATATCAGCATAATCCACTTAATTTCAAGGTTTTTTTCTATTCTCTCTTCACAAAAAAATCCAAATACATTTGAACAGCCGTCACATACACTATGTATAATAGACTTGTAAGACAAAAAGTCCTATGGATCATACAATAAAAAGATTTTCAAAGCAATGGAGGAAAAATCATGCAGATAACTGATATTAAAATCAGAAAGCTTTTCGAGGACGGACCTATGAAGGCGGTAGTTTCCGTAACGTTTGACGGTCAGCTCGCAGTTCACGACATAAAGGTGATCAACGCTCGCGACAAATTCTTTATAGTGATGCCGAGCCGCAAAAATCCCGACGACACATACCGCGACATAGTTCACCCCATAAATGCACAATTCAGAAGCACTCTTGAAGCCGCCGTTATAGCCGCTTACGAGCAGGCGCTTGAAAACGCAGATGCATTTGAGCTGTCGCCCGCAGAGGTTTAATAGATATTTAAGAAGAATGAGCCATCTCATTCTTCTTTTTGATTTTATAGCAAAGCTCCGTGAGAAAGCAAGACACGACCGTCTTTATCTATCTCCACGTTGCCCCAGCTATTCGGATAATAGCCGATGCTGCCGGGATTCATAAGGTACAGCGGTCGATCTCTGCCTTCTGAAAGCTCCTCCGCATCTATAACACGGTCAAGACACTGATGCGTGTGACCGAAAAGCACTATATCGGCATCTCGCGAAATCGCCTCACGAATAAGCTCGGAAAGTCCGTGCTTGACGAAATACCTGTGGCCGTGGGTAATGAATATCCTTTTGCCGCCAAGCAAAACCGTACGGCTCTCCAAGGTTGGCTCAAAGCACCCGAAAAGTGAGCCGTCGCAATTTCCCGAAACCGAGAAAAGCGGAATATCTCCCGACTCAATATATGAAAGATCCTTCAGTCCGTCGCCGAGGAATATCACGGCATCGGGCTTTTTTATCTGGCGCGCGAGCGCCTCTGCCATATTGTCGGGTCGCCCGTGGGAGTCCGAAAAAACCAAAATATTCATGCTTTCCTCCCCCACAAGTCCTTAACATTAATATTATACCAAAATTCCCATCATTTGTCCATACCATTCACACATTTTTTGCACGGGGAATAAAATATGAGTGACAAAAAATTCATCAAAATCATTTATTTTTGTTTTGTGATCATTTTTTCAAATTTTGATTTATGGGGGAGTTAGTAATATGATATGGTGCGGCTTGCCTTCTCCCGCAGGAGAAGGGGGACCACGTATGTGTCGAGCTTGCGAAAGCAAGCTTGAGTGCGGAGCGAAGCGGAGTTTGTGGATCGA
>JAZRFU010000115.1:0-2787 GCA_045643865.1 Eubacteriales bacterium | reverse complement strand
CTGCTCAACAGTTGTTATACAGCGCGGATTTTTACATACGAGCGTCGTGCTCTCCTCTATCGGCTCATTGTCGCAAATATCGTCGAACTTGCTCTCGGTCAGTCCAAGCAGATGAAGAATGAGCGCCATTCTCATATATTTGCCGTTAAGCACCTGCTTAAAATAACAAGCTCTGGGATCGTCGTCTATTGCGACCGCGATCTCGTTTACTCTGGGCAGGGGGTGAAGAATTGCCAAATCGCTCTTGGCATTCTGCAGCTTGTCGGGAGTCAGGATAAAGCAGTCCTTGAGGCGCAGATAGTCCGCCTCACTGTCAAATCGCTCTCTTTGTACGCGCGTCATATAAAGTATGTCAAGCTCTGGCATCACGCCGACAAGATCGGTAGTTTCCACGTACTCGATGCCGCTCGCCTCGATAACGTCACGGGTTATATAGCTCGGCACTTTCAATTCCGCAGGGGAAATAAGCACGAATTTTATGCCCGAATAGCGCGACAGCGCGCTGATGAGCGAATGTACCGTTCTGCCGAATTTCAAGTCGCCGCAAAGTCCGACGGTCAGATCACAAAATCTTCCCTTTTCTCTGTGTATAGTCAAAAGGTCGGCAAGCGTCTGCGTGGGGTGATTGTGTCCGCCATCACCCGCGTTTATAACGGGGATCGACGCGTTGAGCGACGCCACGTAGGGCGCGCCCTCAAGCGGATGGCGCATAGCAATAATATCCGCATAGCAGGATACCGTCTTTGCGGTATCGGCAACGCTTTCCCCCTTTGCCGCCGATGACGAGCCCGCGCTTGATACCGACAGTACGTTTCCGCCAAGCTCGTACATAGCTGCCTCAAAGGACAGTCGGGTACGAGTTGACGGCTCAAAGAACAGTGTTGCCAGCTTTTTGCCTCGGCATATATCGGCGTATTTTGCGGGATTTTCAATGATATCCTCCGCAACTGCAATCAACTCATCAAGCTGATTTATAGAGAGGTCTTTTATATCTATAAGATGCTTCATTGTTGAGTTTCCTTTTAATTTAAGCTTTCGCGCCGTTTACGGCAAGATAGTTTTTAATTCTCTCGACGTTTTCGCGATTTGCCTCGTCCTCTTCGAGATACTCGATTATGTCGTACACGTCAACGACAGAATATACGGGGAAGCCAAACTGCTCCTCGATCTCCTGCATAGCGCCCTTATCGGTCTGTCCCTTTTCCTTGCGGTCAACCATAATGAACGTAGCCGCAACCTTTGTTCCCTCAAGATGGGAGAGTATCTCCATGCTCTCGCGGATAGCCGTGCCTGCCGTGATAACGTCCTCGATAATGACTATCTCCTCGCCTGCCGTGGGAACGTAGCCGACGAAAACGCCGCCCTCGCCGTGATCCTTGATCTCCTTGCGGTTGAAGAAGAAGGGCACGTTGAGTCCGTTCTTGGACAGCGCAACCGCCGCGGACACCGCCAAGGATATTCCCTTGTATGCAGGACCGTAGAGCACCGCCTTTTTCTCTCCGAGCTTTTCAAAATATGCTCTTGCATAGAACTCTCCAAGGCGCGCGATGTCCTCACCCGTCTTGATCATTCCCGCGTTTATAAAGTACGGTATTTTTCTGCCGCTCTTTGCAGTAAAATCACCGAATTTAAGCACTCCCGCGCTCTCTAAAAACTGTATAAATTCTCTTTTATAATTTTCCATAACCATCTTTCCTTGTCTCGATATATTTAAAGAAACCGTGCCGCCGATATTTTTTTGCAGGCAAGGCGCACCACAGAAAGCAAAGCGAAGACGTAGTACCCCTACGTCAAGCTGCTTTCGAGGAGCACCACCGCATGCAGAAAAATTGCGGTGGCAGCATTAATCCACGAATTCAGCTACGCATCTCTCGTACGCCGCTACAGGATCAGCGGCGGCAGTTATCGGACGTCCTACGACGATATAGTCCGAGCCGATCTTCTTTGCCTCTGCGGGCGTCATAACTCTCTTCTGGTCGCCAACGTCTCCGTCCGCAAAGCGAACGCCGGGGGTTACGGTAACAAAGCCCTCGCCGCATATGCCGTGCACCTTGCCTGCCTCCAAGGGCGAGCAGACAACGCCGTCAAGTCCTGCAAGCTTTGCGTTGTGCGCGTAGTGCATAACAACCTTGTCAATGGGCTCGTTGATGAGCAGATCGCGCTCCATGCTCTCCTGATCGGTGCTGGTCAGCTGGGTGACCGCGATGAGCATAGGGCTTGTGCCGACCTCGCGTGTGAGTCCTTCAATAGCCGCCTCCATCATTCTTTTGGTGCCCGCGGCGTGAAGATTGGTCATATCAACGTCAAGGCGTGACAGTACCGCCATGGATTTTTTTACCGTGTTGGGAATATCGTGAAGCTTGAGGTCGAGGAATATTTTGTGTCCTCTCGCCTTTAGTTCTTTTACTATTGACGGGCCCTCCGCATAGTAAAGCTCCATTCCTATCTTGACAAAGGGCTTTCTTCCCGTGAATTTGTCAAGAAAGGCAAACGTCTTTTCCGCGCTGTCAAAATCGCACGCTACGATTACGTCCTTTCCCATTATCTTACTCCTCCTATTATATCTTCAAGTGAATCTATTTTGTATTTTTCCATGACCGAGGGCAGCTCCTCGATTATTTTTTTGCACGCCCACGGATCAGTGAGATTTGCCGCGCCGATCTCGACCGCGGTCGCTCCCGCCAGCATCATCTCAATCACGTCCTCTGCCGAGCTGACACCGCCCATACCTATCACGGGTATCTTGACCGCCTGCGCGACCTGATACACCATGCGGAGTGCCACGGG
>JAZRFU010000114.1:0-7526 GCA_045643865.1 Eubacteriales bacterium | reverse complement strand
ACTCGAAGCTATGCGCTTGTGATTGTCATTATATTGGCGGTATCGGTGTTGTTCGGCTTTGTATTTGATTTTGCGCTTACTCAAATAGAGTATGCAATATATAAAAAGCCAGCCGAATATCAAGGATTTATTGCGGCGTATGCAACGGAATACGGAGTGCCCGAGCATTTGATATATGCGGTTATCAAGACCGAAAGCGGATTTGATTCATCTGCGGTATCCAAGGCGGGAGCCATAGGTCTTATGCAGCTGATGCCCGATACGTTTACCTGGCTGACTAATGATAAGCTGCGCGACAGATTGGCGCAAGGAATGCTTTACGATCCCGAAACGAGTATAAAATACGGAGCATATTACCTCTCATTTCTTTATTCACAATACAACAATTGGGATACTGTACTTGCGGCATACAATGCAGGCCCCGGAAATGTTGACAGTTGGTTGGCAGATGAAAGATATGACAATGATCAGGACGGAGTGCTTGACAAAATACCCTTTAAGGAAACAAACAATTACGTAAAAAAAGTAAATCGCGCTCTTCAGGCGTACGACGAGCTTTACGAATAAAACATTTACATAACATAAAGCGAAAGGAAATGAAATGATGAAAAAAGAAGATCTGACTTACAGCAAAACTAATTTTTATGAAAAGTGTGACGCTGATGAGATAAAGGCGGCATATGATTACTGCGTAGGTTATGCGGACTATATGGATAACTCCAAGACCGAGCGCGAAGCAGTAAAGACCTCTATCGCTCTTGCAGAAAAGAATGGATATAAGCCCTATTCCTTTGGAATGAGCATAAAGCCCGGTGATAAGTATTACTACAACAACAGATCCAGAAACCTTTATCTGTTCCGCGTAGGCAGCGAGGATATAAACAACGGAATAAGAATCGTTGCATCTCACATAGATAGCCCTCGTCTTGATTTCAAGCAGTCGCCCATATACGAGGACGGCGGATTTTGCTTTGCAAAGACACACTACTATGGTGGAGTGCGTAAATATCAGTGGGTAGCAATGCCCTTGGCGCTGCATGGAACAGTTGCTAAAAAGGACGGAAGCTGCGTTGACATAAAGATAGGCGATGAAAAGAACGATCCTGTATTCTACATCAATGATCTTCTTCCCCATCTTGCAAAGGACCAGAATTCCAAGCCCCTCGGCACCGCTATCCCTGCTGAAAGCTTGAATATAGTTCTCGGCTCAAGACCTATATCCGATGAAGAAGGCGGAGATAAGATAAAGCTCAACATTCTCGGTATTCTTAACGAAAAGTACGGTATTACCGAGGAGGATTTCCTCTCTGCCGATATATTCGTGGTTCCCGCAGAAAATTCCCGTGACGTTGGATTTGACCGTTCGCTTATGGCGGCATATGGCCACGATGATAAGGTTTGCGCATACCCTTCTCTTACCGCGCTCTTTGAATCTGACGACAGCGTCCATACCGTTATGGTAGTTCTTGCTGACAAGGAGGAGATCGGAAGCGAAGGCAATACGGGTATGCAGTGCGGACTGTTTACGGATCTTATGGGCGCTATTTCGGACGAGCTTGGCGGCAATATTTATGCGGTTAAGGCAAACTCCAAGTGCCTCTCTGCTGATGTGAACGCTTGCTTCGATCCTAATTTCTCCGAGGTTTACGAGTCCAAGAATGCCGCAAAGATCAACTGCGGTATAACGATGTCCAAGTACACCGGTAGCGGCGGTAAGGGTGGCACTAACGATGCTCCCGCAGAGTATATCGCTTGGATAAGAAAGATATTCGAGGACAACGGAGTTATCTGGCAGGCGGCAGAGCTTGGCAAGACCGATCAGGGCGGCGGCGGAACCGTTGCTAAATATATTGCAAAGCACAATATTGAAACGGTTGACCTCGGTGTTGCGGTTATTTCCATGCACGCTCCCTACGAGCTTGTCTCCAAGGCAGACGTTTACACTGCGCACAAGGCGTTCCTGGCGTTCTGCAAAGCATAAAATATGTTTGAAAATCTTATATCGACTGTCGAAAAGTATGATCGGCTTGAATACGAATTGGCAAATAATACGGCGCTGATAACCGATGCGCCGTCTTATGCCAAGGCGATCAAGGAATACCGCTCGCTTGAGCCGGTCGTTACAAAGTACCGAGAGTATCTTAGAACCGAACAGGATATTAAAGATGCGCTTGATATTATTGGAGATTGTGATGAGGATATGAAGGAATTGGCGCAGGAGGAGCTTCGTCTTGCTAAGCAAAAGCTTGAAAGAGTTACCGATGAGCTGACCTTGTTGCTTATTCCGCGCGATCCTAACGATGATAAGAATATTATGGTGGAGATACGCGCGGGCGCAGGCGGCGAGGAAGCGGCACTTTTCGCGGCAGTTCTCTTCCGTATGTATTCTATGTATGCCGTATCTATCGGCTTTAAGGTTTCGGTAGCCAGCGAAAACGAAACGGAGCTTGGCGGATATAAGGAAATAGTGTTCACGGTTGACGGCGACGGCGCTTATTCGCGATTCAAGTTTGAATCCGGAGTGCATAGAGTACAGAGAGTGCCCGAGACCGAGTCACAGGGACGAATTCAAACGTCCACGGCTACTGTGGCGGTTCTTCCCGAGGTTGAGGACGTAGAGGTCGAGATCAAGGACTCTGATCTGATTTTCGAGTCGTGTAAATCGAGCGGCGCGGGCGGTCAGCACATAAATAAGACCGAGTCCGCTATCCGTCTTACTCACAAGCCGACGGGCATTGTTATTGAATGTCAGGAGGAGCGCTCACAGTTCAAAAATAAGGACAAAGCGCTTAAAATGCTTCGTGCAAAGCTTTATGACATAAAGCAACGCGAGCAGTCCGAAAAGGTCGCGTCCGACAGAAAAAGTCAGGTGGGCACTGGTGACCGCAGTGAAAAAATACGCACCTATAACTATCCGCAAAATCGAGTTACAGATCACCGCATAGGTGTGACGTTGTACTCGCTTGAGGATTTCCTCAACGGAAATATCGGTGGCATGATAGATTCGCTTATTGCAACCGATACTGCCGAAAAATTAAAATCATAAAACAAATCTTTGGAAAGGAGTCGCATCGTGACAACAGAGATAATCAAAATAGAAGATCCATGCTCGCAGGCAGATCACATAAAAAAAGCGGCTTCTTTGATAAATCAGGGCGGCTTGGTGGTTATTCCCACAGAAACCGTATACGGACTTGGCGGAGATGCCACCAACCCACTCTCATCGGAGAAAATATATGAGGCAAAGGGACGTCCGTCGGATAATCCGCTTATAATACATATAGCGAATCCGAGTGATGCCGAAAAATACGCTTATACCAATTCTCTTTATTATAAGCTTGCGGATGCTTTTATGCCCGGTCCATTGACGGTAATTCTGAAAAAGAGGGGCATAATTCCATATCAAACTACGGGCGGACTTGATACAGTTGCCGTAAGGTGTCCGTCGCATCCGATAGCCCACGCTATTATCAAAGCGGCGGGAGTTCCGATAGCGGCTCCGTCTGCTAACATATCGGGTAAACCGTCATCAACTGCTCTTGAGCACGTTGTAGAGGATTTCAGTGGACGAGTTGACATGATAATAGACGGCGGTAATTGTGAGATCGGACTTGAATCCACTATCGTTCTTGTTAACGATGACGGGGATTCATCTTCCCTGACGCTTTTACGTCCGGGCGCTATTACATATGATGCGCTTTGCTGTGTTTGTGATAACGTAATTATTTCCCCAACGCTCGAAGGAGCTTTGAAGGAGAATGAGCACCCATTGTCCCCCGGCATGAAATATAGACACTATGCTCCGTCGGCAGAATTTATTCTGCTTGATGGTGAAGACGATGACGTTCTGAATTTTATGATGTCAGAACAAAAAAGATGCAGATGCGCTCTGCTTTGCTATGATGAGGAAGCAGAATGCCTTGATAAAAACGGAATCCTTTTGCCCGTAGGTAAAAGAAACAACGTGGAGATGCACGCAAAGACTCTTTTTGCGGGGCTTCGCAAGTGTGACACTCTCTCACCAGACGTGATATACGCGCATTTGCCTAAAAAAGACGGACTTGGTCTTGCTCTTTATAACCGTATGATACGCGCCGCGTCGCATACGGTGCTTAAAATTGACAACAACGACTTGATGAAAGGTAGTAAATAAATGGCAAGGAAAAAGAAACAAAACGACGAGCCGAAGCCAATAATTTATGCTCCCGTTATACCCCAGCCCATTACGGAAACGATAGAGAAAAACTATATGCCCTACACCATGAGTGTTATAGTTTCGCGAGCTATTCCCGAGATAGACGGATTTAAGCCCGCGCACAGAAAGATCCTCTATACTATGTACACTATGGGCTTGCTCAAGGGAGCGAGAACCAAGAGCGCGAATATAGTCGGCGCGGTCATGAAGCTCCATCCTCACGGAGATCAGTCCATATATGAAACCATGGTAAGATTGACACGCGGAAATGAAACGCTGCTTCATCCGTTCATTGACTCCAAGGGAAGCTTTGGAAAGCAGTATTCCTCGGATATGAAGTTTGCGGCTCCGCGTTACACCGAAGCCAAGCTCGACAGCTTTTGTTCAGAGCTTTTTGACGGCATTGACAAGAATGCGGTGGATATGGTTGACAACTACGACGGCACGCTTAAAGAGCCGCAGCTGTTGCCCACTACGTTCCCTAACATACTTGTTACTCCCAATAGCGGTATCGCGGTAGGTATGGCGTCGGATATATGCTCGTTCAATCTTGCGGAGATATGCGACGGAACGATCGCCATTCTGAAAAAGCCCGATATTTCCGTCGAAAAGATAATGGAAATTATCAAAGCTCCCGATTTTCCGGGTGGCGGACAGATAATATACGATGATGAGCAGATGAGAAGTATCTATGAAAATGGCGACGGATCATTTAAGATACGCTCCAGATATTCGTATGATGCCTCGGCTAACTGCATAGATATTTTACAGATTCCCTACTCTACTACCATAGAGCAGATACTCAATAAGATATCCGCACTTGTCAAGGAAGGAAAGCTTAAGGAGATCGTAGATTTCCGCGATGAGATCGACCGTGACGGTTTTAAGCTTACGCTGGATCTCCGCAAGGGTGTTGACCCCGACAAGCTTATGCAAAAGCTGTTTAAGATTACTCCCCTCGAAAGTAGCTTCAAGTGTAATTTTAATATAATCATTGATGCAGAGCCGCGTCAGCTCGGTGTCGTAGATATTTTGACCGAGTGGATAAGCTTCCGCAAAAAATGTCTTACAAGAGAGCTTAAATTTGATCTTGGAAAGAAAAAGGATAAACTGCATTTGCTGCTCGGACTTGGTAAAATATTGCTTGATATTGATAAGGCAATACGTATTATCAGAAAGACCGAGAAGGAAGAGGACGTTATCCCAAATCTTTGTGAGGGCTTCAGTATAGACGAGATACAGGCAAACTATATCGCCGAGATAAAGCTGCGTAACCTAAACCGAGAATACATTCTTAACAGAATTTCCGAGATAGAGGATCTCAAGCAGCAGATCGCAGATATTGAGGAGATACTTGCTGATGAGTTCAAGCTGAAGGCGCTTATTGCTAAACAGCTGACTGATATTAAGAAAAAATACGGCAAGCCAAGAAATACCCATATTATTCACGCAGAGAATATTGAGGCATACGTTGAGGAGGATGAGGTCGAAAACTATCCTTGCAAGCTCGTGCTCTCCAAGGAGGGATATTTCAAGAAGATTACCTACAAGTCTTTGCAGGGTAACGACGAGCAGAGATTCAAGGAAGGCGACGAGCTTCGGCAGATATTTGATGCGGAAAACAAGGATACTGTTCTCTTCTTTACCGATAAGGCACAGCTTTACAGAGCTGACGTAAGAGATTTCGAGAATACTAAGGCATCAGTTATCGGTGACTTCCTGCCTGCCGAGCTTAAAATGGATTCCGGAGAGCGTCCTGTATATATGACGTTGCAAAGCGAATTCCGTGAGGGATATAATTACGTATTTATCTTTGAAAACGGCAAGGGCGTTCGTATTCCTGAAAAGGCATACGAAACCTCCAGCGTTCGCAGAAAGCTCAAGGGCATATTCTCCACCGCTTCCCCTATTGTTGCAGTGTTCTCCGAGCAGGAAAAGAATCCGTTTGAGATAATGCTCGTATCGAGTGAGGATCGCGCGATAATAATCAAGACCTCGCTCATTCCGATAAAATCCACCAAGACGTCTATCGGCGTACAGCTTATGACTGTCAAGAAAAATCACAAGCTTATCAGCGCGATTTCTAATTTTGAGAGTGTTTACGAAAATACCAAGGGATATAGAAAGCTTAAGCTTCCTGCTACGGGAGTTTTGCTCAGCGAAAAAGATATAAACAGTCGCCAGATCAGCATTGATGGCTTGAAATAATGAGGAGAAAAGGTTATGAACGATAAGAAAAGAAAATTTTTGATCAGAGCTATGGCAATACTTCTTGCTGTGCTTATGAGTGTCGGTACGGCATATTATCTGTTTGCAATATTCGGATAATACAATAAAAATGAAAATCGGAAGACGTCTGTCTTCCGATTTTTTTATTTATCAATTATTCTTCGATATTTTCAAGCTCAGTGTTGATAATAATTGTGTCAACCTCGCCGTTTCCTGTGGTGTCGAGCATTATTGCCTCGCTCTCACCGTCAAGCTCGACCTGACCGATGATCTTTGATCTTATTTTGTTTCCCCATATTTTATATGCCACTGCTGCAGCCGCGAGCGCCGCAACTACTGCGGAAACGACAATGATTATCGTTTTTATGGGCGATTTCTTTTTCTTTACGATAAAAAATTTAGGCATCTTCATAATAAAAACCTCCAATAATAATTTTGCGAAATAATTTACAATTTTGATTTTAGGATTGAGCAGATACCGCGTGTCAGTAAACCGCGCGCGATCCACCTATGAATTTAGGTCTGGTATATGCGCATATTACGTTAGCACTGCCGATTTGAGAGATTTGTGTACGTATCGGAACTGCCACGTCACGCAGATGCATTCCGATAAGAGTTCCGCCAATGTCAATTCCCGCGTGAGCTTTTATGTGCTCAACGACAACGGGATCTTCCATGCCCTCATAAGTTATAGTCGCGAATGACCCGCCTGCCTTGGGCTGCGGAATAACGGATACTGGCTCATAGAAATATTTTTCTGCACATTCCTTCTCAATAACGAGTGCCCTGTTAAGATGCTCACAGCACTGTGCGGCAAGATATATGCCTTTTTCCTTTAATGCGGGTGCGAACACCTCGAAAAGTATTTGCGCCGCCTCAAAGCTTGATCCCTTGCCGATCTGGGAGCCAAGTATCTCACTCGATGAGCAACCGATTACGAATATATCGCCACATTTCAGCGGAATACGCTCCAAAAGCTCGGATATAAGAGCTTGCGCTTGCGCTTTTATTGCTTGAGTAAATTCAGAGCTTACTGCCGCATCTGCGCCTCTGTAAATATCATTCATATTACTGTTCTCCATTCAGATAATTACCATTTGTC
>JAZRFU010000113.1:0-3869 GCA_045643865.1 Eubacteriales bacterium | reverse complement strand
CCGCCGATATAGTCGCCGAGGTTTTCTCTGATGTTGTCGCAGGATGTAAGAGCTGCAATCGATGCAAAGCAGAGAACTGCGACAAGGATAAGTGATACAATCTTTTTCATAACTAAAAAATCTCCTTTTTTGTGATGAATATCAATGATAGATATCAATGGTATCTTTACCCATTATATCACAAATTTTGAAAAATGCAATAGCAAACCCCGATAAATCTCGATAATTTATGATTTTGTATGATTTTTTGATTTTGCCCCCTTGACAATCAAATAAAAGTGTGATATAATTCCGTTTGTGCAAATGAAGCGCAAAATAATATTAATACGCGGGTATGTGCGGACTCAATTCCGACAACCCACTCATTTTCATACGCGGGTATGGTGGAATTGCGAATGTGCGTAGCACTTCGGCAAGTAATGCGAAGCATTACGTTTGCAGACGCGCTAGATTCAGGACTTACGCATTAACGACTTGATATAAGTCCCGCTTCGGAGACCTTACTCCGTATAAAAATTAAAGGAAAACTTAACACGCGGGTATGGCGGAATTGGCAGACGCGCTAGATTCAGGTTCTAGTGAGGTTACCTTCGTGCAGGTTCAAGTCCTGTTACCCGCACCAAAATATCGGGATGGCATGTGCCATCCCGATATTTTTCGTTACGATAAAATTGATGCCGAACCTTTACATTTCACAGAAATGGATTGCTTTGCGCCGAAAATTTCCTGCTTGACAAAAATTTGATAGCGTGTTATAATTTAGAAAATAACTATAGGGGACCAGCTGACTGAAGGGGACGCTGATCTCTTTTTGTTTATTTGTATATAGGGGAGTGTAAGGTGGCTTTTATGATAAATAAAAAGAAAATTTCGCTATCCACAACACAAATAATATTGTTAAGCTTTTTAGCAACGATCGTATTGGGTAGTTTTCTGCTGGCTTTGCCGATAAGCTCTGCAAACGGCATAGCCGTGCCTTATATTGACGCTGTATTCACGGCAACGACGGCGACCTGTGTAACAGGACTTGTTACTGTAACCACGGCGACAACGTGGAGCATATTCGGTCAGGCGGTCATCCTGATACTGATACAGATAGGCGGGCTCGGAATTATCACGGTCATGTCTGGCTTTATGCTTATGTTCAACAAGAGAATGGGCATCGGTGACCGATTGCTTATTCAGGATTCCTTCAATCTTAACACAATGTCGGGACTTGCTAAATTCATAAAGAGCGTTTTGGCAGGTACGCTTGTAATCGAGGGCATCGGGGCGCTTTTATATATGACGGTATTTGTTCGTGACTTTGGAGCCAGGGGCATCTGGATATCGGTATTTAATTCCGTATCCGCCTTCTGCAACGCGGGCATTGATATAATAGGAGATAGCAGCTTGTGCGCTTATGCTACCGATCCGATAATAAACATCACGACCTCGCTATTGATAATTATCGGCGGCATAGGATACGTTGTGTGGTGGGACGTGATAAGAGTGGTGCGAAGCCGCAATTCCCGTCAAAAAAGAATATTCAGGCATTTAACGCTTCACAGTAAAATAGCCATTGTATCGACCGTTTGTCTTATATTGGGCGGTGCCGCCGTTATATTTGCGTGTGAATATAACAATCCGCAGACGATAGGCGGTATGTCGTTGATCGACAAGCTTCAGGTATCGCTTTTCCAATCCGTTACGACAAGAACGGCTGGCTTTGCCAGTGTACCACAAGAGAATTTGACGGGCGCGGCATCCGTGGCGTCGCTCATATTAATGTTTATTGGCGGCTCCCCTGTGGGTACTGCGGGCGGTGTTAAGACCGTGACGGTCGTCGTATTGCTTTGCTCGGCATTTGCGACAATAAGAAACAAGCAGAAGGCAACGCTTTTCAACCGTACCGTGTCGAGCCAATCAATTCGCAAGGCGGTTGCAGTGGTTACGATGTTTCTGCTTGTGATGCTCACGTCTGTTATTTTGCTTGCAATATCAACCGATGCTGCAATTATTGACGTGATATATGAATCCGTTAGCGCCACGGCAACGGTAGGTCTTTCCAGAAATCTTACGGCGCGACTTGATTTGTTTGGCAAGCTTGTGATAGTTGCTACGATGTATTTTGGCCGAGTTGGTCCTATATCACTTGCAATAGCGCTTGGCAGCAAGAGTGAAAATCAAAATGCAGTTTCAGATCCGATAGAAGAAATAAGTATAGGTTAAAGGAGATTGACTATAATGATGAAAAATAAAACGTATGCAATTTTTGGACTTGGCAGATACGGCCGTGCAGTAGCCAAGGAGCTTGTAGATAACGGTATGGAGGTAATTGCAATCGACGAGGATCAGGATCTTGTAAACGAGGCGGCGGCTTATCTCCCGATATGCAAGTGCGCTGACGTAACGGAGCCCGATGTCATAGAGCGTCTTGGCATTGCCGAGATAGACACGGTAATTATCTGTATGGCAGGGAATCTTGAAGCAAGCGTTATGGCGCTTACGCTCTGCAAGGAGGCGGGTGTCAAAAGGGTGATTGCAAAATGTGCCAATGAGATGCACCAGAAGATATTGTTGCGCGTGGGTGCGGATCAAGTGGTGTTCCCTGAAAACGAATCGGGAATACGACTCGCCAAAAACCTTATGTCATCGGGATTTATAGATATGATCTCCTTGTCAGAGGACGTATCCATGGTTGAGATAGACGTTAAGGACGAGTGGGTAGGCAAAAATCTTATCGAGCTTAACCTTCGTCAAAAATACGGATTTAATATAGTCGCAATCAAGCAAGGCGACGCGGTAAGCGTCAACGTTAATCCCCAGCAGCCGCTTGATGCCGATACAACGCTTATAGTTATAGCAAATACGGCAAAATTACGTAAGCTCAAATAAATAGAATAATGAAAGCATCGGAAGGACAAATATTATTCCGATGCTTTTGTATTACTGTTGACAAATCGACGCATATGTGGTACAATTATCAAGATATATGTTTTTAGGAGGATAGGTAATATGTGGATACCGATAATACTTTTTTGTATCGGTCTTGTTATGCTAATAAAGGGCGGAGATTGGTTCGTTGACGGCGCTTCGGGTATAGCGCACCGCTTCCATATTCCCGAAATATTGATAGGAGCAACAGTGGTTTCGATCGGAACGACATTGCCCGAGGTCATGGTGTCGGCGACCGGCGCTATGCAGGGATCGGGAGCTATGGCTTACGGAAATGCAATAGGATCTATAATATGTAATACGTCGCTTATTGCGGCGCTGACTATTGCGATTCGTCCTGCGGCCGCGGATAAGAAATCACTGAGATTCCCTGTAATATTTTTCTTTGGTGCTATGGCAGTATATGCATTCTTGGCGTATTTCTTCGGCAGATTTGACCGTTGGATGGGAATAACTCTGCTGCTTGGATTCCTTGCATATATGACAGTCCTTGTGCTTCAGGCAAAAAAAGAGATGAGGCCTAAGCCCTCAGAGATAGATAAAGAGTTTATTGCCGACGTCCTTGACGACGAGGTCGCGCCCGAGGATCAGGGAGCGAAGGGTGACTTGATCGGATTTTTGCTCGTTGGCGCATGCCTTGTTGCCTCACAGGTAGTAAGCATTATCAGCGCAGGCGGATTTATGACCGACGTAAGCGACTTTATAGGATTTATCGGCTTCTATTTGTCGGGAATTATCGGACTTGTGCTTCTCACTATCGGACTCATCAAGGCGGCGGTGAAAAAGAATATTGCCGTGCTCAATTCCAACGTGCTTTTCCTGATAGTAGGAGCGGCGGTGATCGCCATAGGAGCAACTCTGCTGGTAGATAACGGAATCATTATTGCGAAAACGCTGGGCGTACCCGAAACGGTCATTTCCTTGACCTTTGT
>JAZRFU010000112.1:0-3624 GCA_045643865.1 Eubacteriales bacterium | reverse complement strand
ATAAATCTTCTTATATCGCTTATCTCGTAATACAGCTTAAGCTCACTTGCCGCGTAGTTCCTGAAATTCTCGCAGAATCTCTTTAAGCTTACGTCGTCCTCGTGGGTCTTTTCGCTGTACTTCGCTCTGTTCTCGTCTATTCTGCACAGCATGCAAAATCTCGGCGCGCGATCTTCCTCTGTCGTGGGCACTTCCTTTGCGTTTGCACTTGGTTTGCCCGTCGTGTGTGCGACGGATGCCGTTTTGCCCGCGTACGACATTATCACTGTCAAAATTACAAGGGCGATCGGAAGCAGTATCAAGAGCACGAGCAAAATCCACGCGACACTTGGCGAGAGTCGAAGCACGTCATACTCAAACGACTCCGAGAGGGCGATCGAGAAAATTATCGATATGCCCGCCAGAGCGAGGAGTGCGCACAATGCTATCCACTTTGCGCTTATTTTCTTTTCTTTCTGTCTGTACATATCTTATTCCTTCCCACCGTCGCTTTTCGATTCGTTTTTGACGTCGGATTTAAGCACTGAGCGTCTTATCGCGCGCTTGGTTTTGTTCCATTCCTCGCGATAGAATTTTTTGAACACCTCAAACTCATGCTCAAGCTCGTCAAAGTTATCCTTGAGTGTAAAGTCATTTTCGGAGACCTTAACACCCTTTTCTATTCGGAGAGCATAAAGCTGAGCCATCATTAATCTCTTTTCTTTGATCAATTCATCTCGCTCGGCGATAAGCTGCTCTATTTCCACCTTTTGACGGTCACTCTGCGCTACCACCTTATCGACCGCGGCATCGTGCTGCTCCTTTTGTTCGGCAAGCGCTTGCTTGTGCGCCTCCTCTATGAGAAGCTTTTCCTTTGCGTGCTGCTGTCTTTCTTCCTCTATCTTGTTTCGCTGATTTTCAATTATAATTTTGAGCTCCTGTATTTCAAGGTTGTGCTCTGCTCTTATTTTTTCTATTTCTTCTTTGTGCTGCTGCTCAAGGCGGCTTATCTCGTCTGCGTGAGCGGCGAGCAGCTCATTGATTCTCTGCTCGTGCGCCTCGTTGAGCTGTCTGATCTCCTCGGCGTGCTCTTCCTTGAGGTCGGAAATATACTGCTCATATCTTTCTATTTCCGCCTGATGCTCCTCGTTAAGACGCTGTATCTCCGCTTGATGCTGCTCATTCAGTATGCGGATATTTTCCTCATACTCGGCTATGATCCGTCTTATCTCCTCATTCAAAGCATCTATCTGTGCCTGATGCTCCTCGTTGATTCTGCGGATCTCCTCCTCATACTCGGCTTTGAGGGCTGCCATATCGTCAATGTATTTCTGCTTTTGATATGCAAGCTCTTCTCTTGTCGCTTCAAGCTGTGCACAAAGGGAAGCTATCTCCTCCCTTGCCTCTGCCAGACTTGCGCGCAGGCGGTCTATTTCCTCCAGCGCGGCGTCAAGCTTGGCGCACTTGTTTTCCAGAATACGTATTTGCTTTTCCAGCATTAATATGTATTCCTCGGGAGATTGCCCCGATTTTTGTACTCGACGGCGTATCATCTCCAGCTTTTCAAGGAATTTCTTATATTCCTCTTCTTTTCTGCGCTTTTCTTCCTCCTCGTAAGATGCCTGCAAGGTATTCTTGAGGTCAAGGTTATACTCGTAGGTCAAGAAAGACGACAGTAGCACGGTTTCCGCCAACTCGTCTGCCGCTTGCTCGCGGAAGGGACTTATGTCGGTCACCTTTACCTCTATTGTATATCCCGGCTTTGTGTAGCTCGTAACATACTCGTAAAGCGCCATTGCGCCCTTGAAATTGTTGTTCATTTTCAAGACGTTCGTCTTGGTTATCGGCGGCTTAAGCATGGGCGCCTTTGCCACCTGCTCCATCAGCGGAGTGGACAGGAATGCAATTACTGCTTTAAGCAGAATACTTATTCTGTCTATTATTTCCTTTGCCTCGTTATGCTCGCTCAGGTACTCGTCGTCCTTGCGCTCTTCCTTAAGGGATACGTCATAGCAAATCGTGCGTTTATTCACCTTGATCTTTTTGCTCATCGTCATATTGCCGTCGTACGTGTTGCTCGACTCCAATATCTTGTTATATCTCAAGGTGATAAAGTCCTTCAGGTAGCACAAAAGCATGTACAAAAATCTGTTCTCATACACCGCGAAATCGCTGAGTCGCTCCACGGTATAGAGCTGGTCGGGGATAATGTCCTCTCCCTCCGTCTGACGGGTTATCAGATTGCTATGCTTAGCCAAATGCTCAACCGAGTCCTTAGAAACGTGCTTTACCTTTTCTATCGGTATTACCTCGCCGTTGGAACGGATAAACTGGCGCTCTTCCTTGATCGCCTTTTCTATATGTATAAGTCCCGCCTCGATAGCATCTACCCAGTCAGTATCAACCGTGCATATCATTCTTTTAAGCGTAAGCTTATCGTTAGCCACGTCGGCTTTTACGACAGCGTTACGCTGAGTTATACATTCACGGCGCTCAAGCGTCTGGGCGCGATAGTCAACCAACGCGCGATAGTAAACATCTAACTGATTCATAGCTCTTTCCTTTTGTTTTTTACTTTTGATATGCTCTAATTAAGCATTTCTCTCAAGGCGATGTATAGCCGCCTTGCAGCACGGCATCGCATCGGTGCCGAACAGCTCGTCAAGATACGAGCAAAGCCCCTCTGCCGCGCTTCTCAAATATACGGGATTCTGCGTTTCAAGCTTTCTGATTATCTTCTTCGACAGTATATCGTCAAGAGCTTCAAGCTCCTCTCCCCCACAGCTTACGTATACGGGAATGTAGCTCTGTATCTGATTCATGATTCGGTTTCCAAACGTTATATGGAAATGCTCTATCAGATATTTGTCAAGCTCCTCAAGTCGCTTTAAGTTTCTCTTGGTAAGCGAGTATTCTCTCTTTGCCTCTGCCACAAGCTCCTTGAATCTCTTTGCCGAAAGTCGTATCGGTCTGGTTCTCGATGCAACGAATCTCTCTGCCTTTGTATCAAGGTTCAATACCATTGCTCTGTCATATACCTTATCAGATATTGCAAACGTAGAGTCGTCGTTGTTTGCCGTTCCTATAAACCACATATTTACAGGCAGCTTTATTCTTCCGTCCCTCAACTGAACCGGGTCATTAGCCCACATATCAGATACTACGTCTATATATCTCTCGTCGGGATTCGGCAACTCCAGCAAGGACAGAAACTCTGCAAAGTAATACTCTACTCGTGCTATATTCATCTCGTCAAGCACTGTTATGTATATATCCTCGCTATAATTCGCCTCGTACATCTTTTCAAGCAGGAGTGTTTCGTTAAATCTCTTGGTAAACTCGTTATAGTATCCCAAAAGGTCTGTTCGCTCCTTCCACATCGGCTGTACCGGTATTACCGTGGACTGATTCTCCAAAAACGAGCCCATGGCATGCGCCAATGACGTTTTACCCGTTCCAGACATACCCTGCAATATGATTATCGGGCTGACTGCCATTCCTGCTATAAATCTTCTTATATCGCTTATCTCGTAATACAGCTTAAGCTCACTTGCCGCGTAGTTCCTGAAATTCTCGCAGAATCTCTTTAAGCTTACGTCGTCCTCGTGGGTCTTTTCGCTGTACTTCGCTCTGTTCTCGTCTATT
>JAZRFU010000111.1:0-11380 GCA_045643865.1 Eubacteriales bacterium | reverse complement strand
CATCGTTCGCCTATACCCCAAGCTCTTTGCGCGCGCTGTGGCTAAAGCTTGTGCAGAAAAAGGGCTTTGCGCGCGAGGTGGCAGATAGAGCTATCGAGCTTGTGCGAGAGCGCGGATTTGTCGATGAAGTACAGATAGCGCTACGGCGCGCCGAGCTTTGCGTGGGCAAAAAATGGGGAAGGACTCGTATTATGATGCAACTGAAGCGCGACGGCTTTGAGGACGAGGCGCTTGACGCGGTGAGAGAATACCTTGACTGCGAGGTGGATTTCGTGGAGAACTGCGCCGCGCTCATTGTCAAAAAATACGGAGAGGTGCCCACAGACCGCCGTGAGAGAGAAAAGATATTCGTCTCAATGTCCGCTATGGGATATACGGGCGGACAGATCAAGCAAGCGCTGGAATATGTCGAAGAAAATTTATAACCTGTAATACAAAAAATCTATGCGACGTTATATACGGCGCATAGATTTTTTATTTAATTCATTTTTTCCTTGATATTAATAAGGAGTTCATATATGAGTGCTAAAATAATCCCATTAAAATCGTACAGAGGAAAACCATGGAATTTGTAAGAAAACTGCCAATACCTAAAGAGATAAGAGAGCAATATCCCTTAAATAGCGATCTTGTGGCGAAGAAAAAGGAATTTGATGCCGAGGTTGCTAAAATATTCACGGGAGAATCTGATAAAAAGCTGCTCATTATAGGTCCTTGCTCGGCGGATAACGAGGACTCGGTCATGGATTACGTTACCCGACTTGCTAAGGTCAGCGAGCAGGTTAAGGATAAGATAGTTATCATACCCAGAGTTTATACCAATAAGCCGCGAACCACGGGTGACGGATACAAGGGCATGCTTCATCAGCCCGATCCCCAAAAGGGAAGCGATATGCTTGCGGGTATCATCGCCATAAGACAGCTGCACAAGAGAGTTATTGAAGAAACGGGAATGTTTACGGCGGACGAGATGCTGTACCCTGAAAACTATCAGTATCTTTACGATCTGCTCTCCTATATAGCTATCGGCGCGCGCTCGGTTGAAAATCAGCAGCACCGACTTGTGTCAAGCGGCATCGAAATACCCGTTGGAATGAAAAATCCCACGGGAGGGGATATATCCGTAATGCTAAATTCCGTTATGGCGGCGCAGCACGCGCATACTTTTTTGTATCGCGGCTGGGAGGTAAAGTCATCAGGAAACCCTCTGGCGCATACAATATTACGAGGATACGTGAATAAGCACGGCGAGTCCTTGCCCAATTATCATTACGAGGACATTGAGTATCTTTGCGCGGAGTACGCAAAGAGAGGACTCCAAAATCCTGCGCTCATAGTTGACTGCAACCATGCAAATTCGGGCAAAAAATATAAGGAGCAGACGAGAATTGCCAAAGAGGTGCTTCACTCCTGCTCACTGTCGTCCTCAATAGCGTCTGTATTCAAGGGATTTATGATAGAGAGCTATATCGAGGAAGGAAGCCAGAAGATTGGAGATGGCATTTACGGTAAATCCATAACCGACCCATGCCTTGGCTGGAAGGATACAGAGAATTTTATTTACTATATGGCTGAAAAGCTCTAAAATCGACGTCAGGCGATAGCATCCTGGGAATTATTTATTCGGAGGAAGGATGCTACGCCTGATTTTTGTTATTACCGTTAATTTTTTTGCCATAATACGCTACGTGCCCGTTATGGCGCGCTACTCGCGCAATCCCGATAAATATACGCAGAGTGACAGATATGCGCTGGCGCGCCGTCTTATGCGGAGATTCAAGCGTAGTGCGAGGATAGATACCGAATATTTCGGCAAAGAAAATCTGCCGCGCGACGAGGGATATATAATGTTTGCAAATCATCAGGGCAGATATGACGGCATAGGTATTATGTCGGGTCACGAGCGGCCCTGCGCGGTACTGATAGACAAGCGAAGATACTGTTTGCCGATAATCAGGCAGTTTGCCGAGCTTATAGGCGCGCAAAGCATCGACAAAAGAAATGCGAGAGATCACATTTGCGCGCTCCGCGCCATCGCAACCGCAGTTAAGGGCGGGAAGCCGTTTCTGATATTTCCGGAGGGAACGTATAAAAAGGGGCAGGGCAACCAAACGCGACCTTTTAAGCGAGGATGCTTTATTATGGCGCAAAGGGTTGGTTGCCCGATAGTTCCCGTGGCATTGATAGATTCATATAAGGCGTTTGAGGGAAATTCACTTCATCGCGTTCGCAATCAGGTCGTCTTTTTGGAGCCGATACCGTATGAGCAGTATAAGGATATGGGCGCTGTAGAGCTTGCCGCGCTCGTAAAAAGTCGTATTGACGCCGAAATAGAAAAGCGTACAAAATAATAAAGATATGGCGCCGTTGCATTGCAACAGCGCCATATATGTTTCCTTTATTCTTCCTCAGCTGCGGGGATCTCTTCGTAAGACACCTCGCACTCGTGGTTTTCTACGTCGTTGTCAAAGGTATCGTCAAAGTTCTGCGCCGCAAGCTTTTTGTCGGCTTTGTTTTTGAGTATAGCCAATGTTGCCACTATAGCGGTTTCAAGCGCAACCACTGCTCCTGCGGTGATAGCCACAGCCGCACCGTATCTGGGCTTCTTTGGGGGCTGAACCTCTTGTGTTTTCTTGAATGTGAAGTTGAACATTTTCATTCCTCCTTGATATGTACATACTTGTATTATCTGTTCCTTATAAATAAATTATAGCATTTTGACACGTTAGTGTCAATGGTTTTTTATTTCGGTCAAAAAATGTTTGCATTTTGATAAATATTTAGTCCCAAAATAGTGAATATTTCAAAAAACATCTTCCAAAAATCGCTAATATCTGCTATAATTAGTATAATATGTGCAAGGAGGTGGCGGTTGTGACGTATTTGACTGTTTGTCAGCAATTGAAGGACTCGGGAATAGAAAATTTTCGAGCAGAGGCAGAGCTTCTCATATCGGAAATATGCGGCGAATTTTCCGCAGAGCGTGAATACGACAGCGAGGCGCTGACTCAGGCGGTTGAGAAAAGATGCCGACACTATCCCTTGCAGTACATTTTGGGTAAGTGGTGGCTTTGCAGATGCGAGTTTTTTGTGGACGAAAATTGCCTTGTGCCCCGTCCCGATACCGAAACGGTCATAGAGCGAGCAGTCAAGCTTTTGCCGCAAAACGCGACCTTTGCCGATCTTTGCACGGGAAGCGGGTGTATAGCAATATCCATACTTGATCTGCGTCCCGATACGCGAGCTGACGCTGTGGAGCTATATCCGAAAACACTTGTTCTCGCCGAGAAAAACGCGCGTCACAACAACGTCGAGGAGCGTTTTTTCGGAATATGTGCGGACGTTTTACGCCCCGATATACTCGGCGACAAAAAATACGACGCAATCATCTCGAATCCGCCTTATATACGCACCGACGTTGTCGATACGCTTGACACAGAGGTGCAGTGCGAGCCGCGCGCCGCGCTTGACGGAGGCGAGGACGGACTTGTGTTCTACCGCGCAATTCTTGATAATTTCGAGAAAAATCTCACCGTGGGCGGTGTGTTTATATTTGAGATCGGTTACGATCAGGCGGACGATCTGCGTGCGATGGCTAAAGAGCGCGGTCTTTGGTGCGAAATAGGAAAGGATCTCGGCGGATGTGACCGCGTGGCGATCATAAGTCGCACGTGATGCTATAAATGCATAAACTTTAATGATCTTTACGAATTTGGAGATAGAAAAATATGAAAATATTAGTTTTGGCGGGGGGATATTCTCCCGAAAGAGACGTATCACTCACGTCGGGCAGCTTGATAGCCAACGCGCTTTGCCGCGAGGGTCACAGAGTATGTCTTGCCGACGTTTATCTCGGCACAGAGCTTTGTGAGGACGTGGACGCTATGTTCAACACCGAGCAAAAGGCGGTATATAAGGTATCGGACAGCGTCCCCGATCTTGATGCGCTAAAAGCGCAGAGCGGAAACGGAGATGCGCTGATAGGTAAGGGAATAATCGAGCTTTGTCTCGCCGCAGACGTCGTATTTCTGGCTCTGCACGGAGCTATGGGCGAGAACGGTCAGCTTCAGGCAACGCTTGATAACTACGGCGTGAAATATACCGGCTCGGGCTACGTAGGAAGCTTGCTGGCAATGGATAAGGACATATCCAAGAAAATGTTTGTGGGGGCAGGTGTAAACACTCCCGAATGGATGTACGTGTCGGCAAAGGACGCAAGTATTGACGAAATAGAGAAGAAAATCGGCTATCCTATGGTTGTCAAGCCCTGCTCGTGCGGCTCCAGCGTGGGAATATCCATGGCAGACAACAGATCAGAGCTTGAGAGAGCGCTTGAGCTTGCCGCTAAATACGAGGACAAAATACTTATCGAGAAGAAAATAGAGGGCAGAGAGCTGACCGTCGGAATTCTCGACGGAGAGGTATTGCCCGTAATCGAGATCATTCCCACCGAGGGCTTTTACGACTACACAAACAAATATCAGGCGGGCAAAACGCTTGAAATATGCCCCGCAGAGATAAGCGAGCAGCTTCTTTTGGCGGTTTCCGAGCAGACCGTGCTCGCGTTTGACGCCTTGCGCCTTTCGGGATATTCGCGCTTTGACTTTATCGTGGACGAGAGCGGAAAGCCGTGGTGTCTTGAAGCGAACACCCTGCCGGGAATGACGCCAACCAGCTTGCTTCCGCAGATGGCGGCGGCGAAGGGAATGAGCTACGGCGAGCTTTGCTGTAAGATAGTTGAGCTTGCGCTCGCAAAATAATCAGAAACGGAGAAAACTATGGATTTCAAAAAGGTAGATAAAAAATACCGTCCCGTGCCGTTTTGGTCATGGAACGATAAGCTTAACGTAGAGGAGTCCTTGCGCCAGACCGCGCTTATGGACGAGTCGGGACACGGCGGCTATTTTATGCACGCGCGCGGCGGACTTGAAACCGAATATATGGGCGAGGAATGGTTTGAAAACGTTGCGGCTTGCATTGAGGACGCCAAGGCGCGCGGTATGCACGCTTGGGCGTACGACGAGAACGGATATCCGTCGGGATTTGGCAGCGGCAAGGTAAACTCGCGCGGCGAGAAATATCAACAGAAGTTTTTGCGTATGCAACCGGTAGACGCCGACAGAAGCGCAATTGAGCCGCACCGTATTATAAAAATAACCGATCGTCATTGCTTTTATTATGAGGTAGACCCGTCTTACGTTGACGTTCTGGACCCCATAACGACGGCGGCGTTTATTGACGATATATACCGCCCCTATTACGAGAGATTTGGTAACACCTTTGATGGATTTTTCACCGACGAGCCGCAGATCTCCCGCAACGGTATCCCGTGGAGCTTGATTATGGCAGACGAATACCGCGCTATGTGGGGCGAGGAGCTGCTCGACTCTTTGCACTGCCTTTTCCTCAACGAAGATAACTTCTCGGACGTGAGAATAAAGTTCTGGAAGCTCGTCACAGAGTTGTTTTCGAAAAACTATATGAAGCAGATATACGATTGGTGCGTCGAGCGCGGATACGAGTTCACGGGACACCTGGTGCTTGAAGAAACGCTTGAATGGCAGCTGACACCCAACGGCGCATGCATGCCGCACTACGAATATCTGACAGTTCCCGGCATGGACTGGCTTGGACGCGATATTTTCCCCTGCCTTATACATCATCAGGTGGCGTCGGTCGCGGCGCAGACCGGCAAAAAACAGGTGCTTTCGGAGAGCTATGCGCTTTGCGGTCACGGCACGGGACACGACGTAATGAAGAGAAATTACGAGTGGATGACGGTGCGCGGAATCAACCTTTTGTGCCAGCACCTCGCGGGATATTCCTTGCGCGGAATAAGAAAGCGCGACTATCCGCCCGCAATGCACTATCAGCAGCCGTGGTGGGATGAATACCACGTGTTCAACGACGCGATGTCGCGCGTGGGAATGATACTCGCAGAGGGCAAGATAACCTTTGACACCCTGCTTATGCACAATATGACGTCGGCGTGGGCGTGCTTTAATAACGGAGATAACGTGCGCGACGGACGGGGAATCGACTATTACAATAAGTCGCTTATCGACGCAACCTTGGTGCTTGAAGCCAAGCACATTCCGTTCCATCTCGGCGACGAGATAATTATGGAACGCCACGCGCGTGTAGAAGGCAATAAGCTTATAATCGGGGAAATGGAGTACACTACGGTAGTGCTTCCCGAATATATCACGTTCCTGCCCAACACCGAGAAATTGCTTGACGAGTTCCGCAAAAACGGCGGAGTTATCACGACCGCTGATGCGCTTGCGCCCTCGGATATAATAGACAACGAGAATATTACATATACGTACCGAGAATTTGACGGCTTTACGGCGCATTATTTCGTCAACAGCCACGATTCTACCCAGCCAGCAAAGATAAGCCGCGGAAGCTACGCTATTGATATTATCACGGGCGAGAGAGTTGATTTTTGCGGCAAGCATACCTTTGCTCCTTACGAAAGCATCATCGTCATCGACGACGGCACGCCCGCCTCTCCCGAGCGCGAGGAAAAAACGCTTTTATCGCTTGACACGTCGGGCAAATGGGATATTGTAGACTCCACCTATAACTCCATTACGCTTGACAGATGCGACTATTGGTTTGATGGCGAGCTTGTGGGAGAGAACGCATACGTTATGGACGTAGGACTTGAGGCGTACGAGCTTGAGCGTCCCGTAGACCTCAAATGTCGTTTTAAAGCCAACATTGCGAACGTTCCCGAAACACTGTATCTTGTCTGCGAAACTCCCGAAATATTCAAAATTGAGGTCAACGGTGTTGAAATAGACAAGACCGACTGCGGATATTTCCGCGACAAGGCGTTCCGTATGATTGACGTGCAAAAGTACGCGCGTGTTGGAGAGAACGTTATAGATATGTCACTCCGATTTGCGCCCGATCCTAAGATTTACGAGCAGATAAAGCTTGCAGAGCAACACGCGTCCGAGATGAACAAGTTTAAATACGAGATCGAGATCGAGTCCATATATCTTGTGGGCGATTTTGCGGTCGAGTGTGACGGTGAGTTTGAAAACCTTGAGCACGACGCGGTGTTCTTTGACGGTAAGTTTACTGTTGCCGCACCCCGCAAGGCAGTCGAGATCAAGAACTTGGAGCAGCAGGGATATACGTTCTTCGCGGGAAGTATGACCTTTAGCCGTAAATACAATCTTGACCGAACCGACTATAAGCTCGTGCTTGATAAAAAGGGCGTTAACGCTATCAAGATAAAGGTCAACGGAAAAGAGGTCAGAACTGTGCTTTGGGGACCCTATGACGTGGATATTTCCGATTATCTTGTTGTGGGCGAGAATACCGTTGAGGTCACCGTTATAAACAGCTTGCGCAATCTGCTTGGCTCGCATCATCTTGCAACGGGCGAGGACCTGCTCGCAAGACCGCTTTCGTTCTATCGCAAGAAATGTCTGTGGAATTTCGGGATTCCCGCACCCTTTACAGACAAATATTGCTTCGTGGAAACTGGAATATTCTAAAAAACACCCCCGCAACGCATCGCGTTGCGGGGGATTCTTGCATGTTTTAATTAGAATATAGTTCGTCGTAATGCCAACGAATAGGATTTTCATAAATATAGTTCAATTTAATTTCATAATCCTGCTTGTCCCTAATGACATGTTCTATAAACGATTTTTGCCATATTGATCTACCTATCTTTTTTGTGGCGGATCCCTTAAATTGCTTCACCATTCTATATACCGTAGGGGCGAACTGTGTTCGCCCGTTTTCATCAGCTGAAATTATTGCTAATATGTGCAGATGATTAGGCATAATTACATAAGAGTGCAGCGAAACATTTGGATACGAATTATTCCAGCGTTCTAATTCTTCGCAAACAATTTTGCCGGCATTTGATAGTGGAAGATTTTGCGGGCGAACACAGTTCGCCCCTACGATCCATTTGAACTTTTGAGTATCTATTTCTCCATCCCAAAAACAATTATGCCTGTTTTTCGTACAAATGGTTATAAAATAATATCCAGGAGAGCTATAGTCAAAGTTTTTTAAACGTATATCTTTCGTTTAGGAAATTTTTCGGTCATGGTAGTTATCATCCTATTGCAAGATTTGGGCAGAGAAAAACTCCGCCCAAATTGTTGTATTAATCTTCATCGTCTTTTTCATTTGCGCGTCTGTACTGTGAAAGCTGCATCTCCTCTTTGGCTTTGAGCTTTTCAAGCACCGCCATATTCTCGATCATCAGCTTGACTATCTTTTCAAGCGAGGAATTGGGAGAATAGTCGGCAACGCAAACGTAGTTGATGCGCTCGTCGTCAACGAGGGGCTTGACCGTTTCGCTCTTGCCCGAAGCGTAAAGAGCAATGGATTTTCCGCCCTTCTGCTTTACCATCTTCATACAGGGAATATCGGTCATTCCGTCGCCGATGTATATCATGTTGCGGTAAGCGATGCGACGGCGGCTCTCGTCTTGCAGACGGTTGAGATTGTAGTCGTCAGTCACGTCGAGAATACCCTTGGAAATTCGGTAAATGTACTGCGTTTTGAGCGTGTAGTTGATAGCCAGCGCAGGCCAGATCGCCTCTCCGTTCTCGTCGTACATGTAGCGGCAAGCGTATATGCGCTTAAAATATTTAGCGATGGGAGTGCCCTGAATTATCTCGTACGTGCCCGAGGAGATGATATAGTGCTCAATATTGACGCCCATGGACTCGCCAAACTCATTGATTCGGTCAAACCACGTCGCAACGCCCTTGTAAAGCACCACGTTTGCGCCGCACTCGCGGAGATATTCCTCGGTCAGGGGAATACCGCGCGCCTTGCACTCGCGTATCATAACGAACATATAGGAAAGTATCTTTTCAACCTCGTGCTGCTTGGTGATAGCCGCCGCCTCACCCCAGAATTCACCCGAGTTCATTCCAAGATTTTTTATAAAGCTGTACTCCTGCATATCGGTGGTGCAGAGCGTTTTGTCAAAATCGTAAAGTATGCCAATAGTCGGTTTTGCCATATTGAATACCCCTTTTCTTACATTTTATCTAAATCAATTATAACACGACAAAACGAAAAAAGTCAATAGGAATAAGAAAAATAGCAAAGATAAAACGGGCGGATATGGAATCCGTCCGTTTTTATCATCAATACAATTTATATTTAAGTCGCAAATTATCAGCTATCATCGCGATAAATTCGCTATTGGTGGGCTTTCCGCGGTTGTTTTGAATGGTATAGCCGAAATAAGAGTTGAGGGTATCGACGTCGCCGCGGTCCCATGCGACCTCGATGGCGTGGCGGATTGCGCGCTCAACGCGCGAGGTGGTGGTCTGGTATTTCTTTGCAACAGAAGGGTAGAGCACCTTGGTGACGCTGTTGATAATATCGCTATCCTTTACAGTCAGGAGAATTGCCGTGCGCAGATACTGATAGCCCTTGATGTGCGCGGGCACGCCGATCTGGTGAATGATTCTCGTTACCTGCGCCTCAATGTCGGGTGTCGCACTACTGTCGCCCGTCTTGCCGTCGCCCTCCGTCTGCTGCTTTGAATTGCGGTTTTTGAGCATGCTCTCGACGTATTCAATGAGATTTGACTGATTTATCGGCTTGATGAGGCAAAGCTCCGCGCCCGCCTGCAACGCTTGAACGAAGATGTTTTGATTGGATATGGGAGAGGTCATTATAACGACGGGCGGCTTATCGTTTCCATAGGTCATTGCTTTTGCGCTCCGTACCACGCTGAGTCCGTCCAGCTTGGACATCCATATATCAATAATCACGACGTCGGGATGGATACGGCCTATCTTCGACAATGCGTCCTCTCCGTTGATTGCCTCCTCTATATAACGGCATCCTGCGCGCATAAAGCACTCTTTTAGCGTCGCCCTCTGCGAAGAATTTTCATCGGCAATAAGTATTTTTGTTGTGTATTCCATTTTAATGTATCCTCCTGTAAATTTTTGGAAATTTATTACATCAATATATTACCATAAATTAGGAGATTTTGCAATACTTTTGCCAAAAATTTCCAATAGTCAAAATTACCAAAAATTTACAGTTGATTTTGTATTTTATATCAAAAAAATAAAAGGGAATGTCGAAGATGCTTTGAAAATGCGGATAAATGTCGAAAAATTAAAACAGACACTCCGAATATGAAGTGTCTGTTGTTTTCATTTTATATTTATATACGGTTGTGTTTTGCCGTCAATTCAGCCCTTTGAGGTAATTGACCTCATCTGCTGAGAGAAATCTCCATTTTCCAATTTCAAGCTCGCCAAGTGCCAGCTTTCCGATAGCTACGCGTTGCAGACGGACTATTTTCGCGCCGTGATGCTCGCACATACGGCGTATCTGGCGGTTTCTGCCCTCGTAAAGCTCGAAACGCGCTACCGTGTTGCCGCCATCGTCACACACGGGGGTCACCTTGACCTTCATAATCAGTCGTCCGTCAAGCTCTATCGGCTGACCGAGCAGGGAAAGCTGCTCCGCCGTCCACTTGCCTGAAAGCGTTACGTGATATATTTTGGGCACGGAATGGCGCGGATGGGTGAGCTTGTTTGTCAGCTCGCCGTCGTTGGTGAGCAGCAAAAGACCGTCCGAGTCCATGTCCAGCCGTCCGACAGGGTAAAGTCGCACTTGTTTGCCGCCCTCGTCCTTTACGTCGCGGCAAAGCTGAGTTACGCCCGCGCGCCCCTTTTCGTCGGAAAGTGAGCAAACGATACCGCGCGGCTTGTTGAGCATAACGTAAACGTGCTTCGACGTGGACGGAACTATTTTCTTGCCGTTCCACGCGACCTCGTCCACGTCGGGATCTATTTTTTGTCCGAGCAGGGCAAGAGCGCCGTTGACGGTAACTCTGCCCGCCTCAATCTCTGCCTCTGCCGCGCGGCGCGACATTACGCCGCAATCGGTGAAATATTTAGAGATCCTGATCTTTTCCATAGTAAAATCCATTCTGCCGCATAACACGGCATAAATAATGTTTTCAAATTTTGATTTATGTGGGAGTTTAGTGAGTGACACGAAATATTGGCTCCCTCCGGGAGGGAGCTGCCGACGGAGTCGGGTGAGGGAGCATGCGTAACAATATTACTCACAAGAGCTTTATGTTCCGTTGGCTCCTTCCACCGCAAGGGGTCCCCCTCCCTCTGGGGGGGACGCAATTTTGGAGTGACGTCTATTTATCTCCCCGATAAATCCCAATTTGTTGATTATTATTTTGTGAATAAATTGAGTAGTCCTTTTTTATAAGTTTTGCGTTCAACCGAGCTTTTGGCTATCACGTCACACTGTGCAACGGTCTGTCCGTTGACCGAGAATATCAGCCGCCCCACGACCTCGCCCTCGTTAACGCCTGCAAAGAGAAATCTCGGCAGCTCCACCG
>JAZRFU010000110.1:0-19421 GCA_045643865.1 Eubacteriales bacterium | reverse complement strand
GCGGTGCGGTGTTGGCTATCGCATCCGCTCTCCAGCAGATCGGTATAAACCAGGGTGTCGATAGCGGCAAGGCGGCATTTATCACCGCCCTATACGTTGACATCGTGCCTATATATGCGCTCCCCCTCGGTAAAAAAGCGCCCCTTAGCGTATGGGTCGGCGTTGCTATCTCGGTAGTCGGATTTTACCTTCTCTGTATCAAGGAAAACTTCTCTATCCTTCCCGAGGACCTCTTAGTCATAGCCTGCGCCCTCATTTTCCCGGTACATATCCTCGTCATCGACCGTTTCTCTCCCCTGGTTGACGGAGTGAGAATGTCACTCGTACAATTTATAGTCGCAGGAATTATCAACCTCGCGGTCTCTTTAATCATAGAAAACCCCGCAGAACAGGCATCTCTCATTATCGAATGTATATGGCCGGTGCTGTATCTCGGTATCCCATCCAGCGGAATCGCGTACACTCTGCAGATAGTCGGCCAAAAGGGTGTAAACCCTGCCGCCGCCTCGATAATCCTATCCCTCGAGTCGGTCTTCGGCGCTCTGGGTGCAGCGCTTTTCCTCGGCACGACCCTCTCACCGAGAGAATATATCGGCTGCGCGGTCATCCTCGCCGCCGTGCTTATCTCCCAGATAGATTTTAAGAAAAAGGATAAAAACAACTGATTTTAGGGCCTTCTCCGATTGGAGAAGGCCTTTTTAAATACAATTTATGACTGTACTTGCATTTCAATTTCTTTTGTGCTATAATTGAACTGCGACACAACTAAATATCTCTATGTAAGGGTGTACTATGCCATTTTTAGTACTTCCTTCTTTTCTATTTCTTACATAGAGGGTTGTGTCGCAGCAATGTGGAGTGCTTATGAATGGGTGCGTCTGCATTGCGGGCGCACTTTTTTATTCAAAAGGAGAAAAGAAAATGGAAGATAAGTTAAATGTAACTCAAGACAACTCCAAAGGCCTGCGCAAAAAATTCTTCTCCCTCGAACGGTGGCGCGTGATAGCATTTTTCCTGATAATATATGACCTTGCGGTCTCTAACGGAGCGTACTTCGTGGCGCTGTGGCTACGCTTCGACTGCCACTATACAGAAATTCCCGGCGATTACATAATCTCTTGGCTGGAGTTTTCGCCCATATATGCTATTGCTATTATAGCGGCCTTCTTAGCGATGCGCTTATATCAAAGCATCTGGGAGTTTGCAAGCTTCGTTGAGTTAAAGCGCATCGCCCTCAGCTCTCTGATCTTAGGTGTTTTCCACGCTTTGTTTATCACTGTCCTGTTCCGTAGAATGCCGATCTCCTACTATATGATTGGAGCTACACTGCAGTTTCTGCTTGTGCTTTTGGTCCGTTTCTCATACCGTTTTGTCACTTTAGAGCGCGACAAAAGAAAGAGACTGCGTCAAAAGGCTACGGCAAGCCGAGTGATGCTCATCGGCGCAGGCTCGGCAGGTCGGCTTATTTTGCGTGACCTGAACCACGCCAAGGAGTTAAACGACTGCGTTCTTTGTATTATCGACGACGACAAAAACAAATGGGGCAGATATATCGACGGTGTCCCGGTCGTCGGTGGCAGAGACGACATTCTTCTGTCCGTAGAAAAGTATAAAATTGAAAAGATCTTTTTAGCTATCCCGAGCGCAACCGCAGAGCAAAGACGAGATATACTCGATATTTGCAAGGAGACGTCCTGCGAGCTTAAGAACCTGCCCGGCGTATACGAGCTTGTGTCCGGCAACGTTACGGCTAAATCGATGAAGGACGTCTCGGTAGAAGACCTGCTGGGCCGCGATCCGGTCAAGGTAAATATGGAAGATATCTATACGTTTATCTCGGGCAAGGTCATTATGGTCACGGGTGGCGGCGGCTCTATCGGTAGCGAACTGTCAAGGCAGATCGCAAAGCACAACCCGAAGCAGCTGATAATCTTTGATATTTATGAAAACAATGCCCACGCGATAGGCCTTGAATTAAGAGACAAGCACCCGGAGTTAAACCTCGAGGTCCTGATCGGATCGGTCAGAGACAGCAGACGATTAAATCAGGTGTTCAGAAAATACAGGCCCGAGGTAGTATATCACGCCGCCGCACACAAGCACGTCCCTCTTATGGAGGACAGCCCCTGCGAATCTATAAAAAACAATGCTATCGGCACCTACAAAACCGCCTATGCGGCGATGATGAACGGATGCAAGAGGTTCGTTCTGATCTCGACAGACAAGGCGGTAAACCCAACTAACATTATGGGCGCATCAAAGAGGCTTTGCGAAATGATCATTCAGTCCTTTGATAAAAAGATCAGAGACGGAAGAACGAAGGACCTCGCTCCCCTATACACCCATGGCGAGAATGTAGACTGTGAGACGCAGGGGCTTCTCGCGAGATCTGACGAGCCAAAAACCGAATTTGTCGCAGTCCGCTTCGGCAACGTGCTGGGCAGCAACGGTTCGGTTATCCCGAGATTTAAGGAGCAGATCGCGAGGGGCGGTCCGGTTACTGTAACTCACCCTGATATAATCAGATATTTTATGACGATACCTGAGGCAGCCTCGCTCGTTTTGCAAGCAGGAACATATGCCGACGGCGGTGAGATATTCGTTTTGGATATGGGTTCGCCCGTTAAGATCGACACCCTCGCCAGAAACCTCATACGCCTCTCGGGGCTAACTCCCGACGTGGATATAAAAATCTCCTACACGGGTCTGCGTGCAGGCGAAAAGCTTTTTGAAGAAAAGCTTATGTCCGAGGAAGGTATGAGAACCACTCCAAATAGGCTTATACATATAGGAAGTCCCATCCCCTTTGACACGGACGAGTATTTAGGTCAGCTGAAAATGCTGATGAGTGCAGCATACGATGGCAGAGAGGACAGCATACGCGATCTTGTAGCCGCTGTTGTTCCCACGTACCGTCCTGCCGGCGAGCACGGCTCGCTTGATAAGGGAGATGCCTATATCGAGCAAATGAAAAGGATAACCGAAAGTCCGAGGAAATAACGAAAAGTTGAAATGACAAGGAGATCCCATGAAGATCGAAGCTTTTAAAAACAAGATCTGGCTCGCCACGCCTACGATGCACGGCGACGAAATGAAATACGTCCGCGAGGCTTACGAAACAAACTGGATGAGCACGGTCGGTGAAAACATCAACGAGGTTGAGCGCATTGCCGCAAAAAGTGCGGAAATGAAATATGCCGTCGGCCTATCCTGCTGTACTGCCGCCCTTCATCTGGCAGTAAAGCACGCAGGCGAGACGCTTTACGGCAAGCCCCTTATCAGTCACGGCGCTCTTGAAGGCAAGAGAGTTTTTTGTTCCGATATGACCTTCGATGCCACGCTTAATCCGGTGGTTTACGAGGGCGGAATTCCGGTGTTTATAGACACAGAAGCGGAGTCCTGGAATATGGACCCCGTGGCTCTTGAAAAAGCATTCGAGATGTACCCCGACGTTAAGCTGGTAGTTTCTGCAGAGCTATACGGATTTCCCGGACGAATGGACCTTATCAAAGAGATCTGCGAGAGGCACGGGGCGCTGCTTATCGAGGATGCGGCAGAGGCTATGGGAGCAACCGTTAGCGGCAGGCAATGCGGCTCATTCGGAGACTACTCGGCTATCAGCTACAACGGCAACAAGATCATTACAGGATCTTCAGGCGGATGTCTTTTGACAAATGATATCGAGGTAGCAAACAAGGCTCGCAAATGGTCAACGCAGGCGAGAGAAAATGCGCCCTGGTATCAGCACGAGGAGGTAGGATACAACTACCGTATGAGCAACGTGATCGCAGGCGTTGTGAGAGGACAGTACCCTTATCTTTCAGATCATATTTCGGCTAAAAAGGCCATTTATGAGAGATATCTCGAGGGCTTCAAGGACCTTCCTGTAAAAATGAACCCGATCACCAAAGGTACAGAGCCGAACTATTGGCTCTCCTGTATGATCATCGACAAGGATTATATGTGCAAGCAGGTACGAGATGATTCTACGGCGCTCTACGTGGCCGAAAAAGGCAAGACCTGCCCTACCGAGATCCTCGAAACTCTCGCAAAATATAACGCAGAGGGCAGACCGATCTGGAAGCCGATGCATATGCAACCCATGTACCGTATGCACGAGTTTGTCACCCGAGAGGGTAGCGGACGGTGTAAAACCAACGCCTATATCAAAGGCGGCGTAACAGACGTCGGTGCGGATATATTTGAAAGAGGCCTTTGCCTACCCAGCGACAATAAGATGACCGACCAAGAGCAGGATATTATCATAGAGATCGTAAAGCGCTGCTTTGACTAAGCATAAGCACTGGCGAAAAACCTTGCGCAAAAGAAAAGCATCATACCCGCAAGAGAGCTTGCGGGTATGATGCTTTTTATAATAAAAACTACGGTTTAAAATCAAGCTTTACGGATCTATCTCTCTGCCCTCGAGGGCGGCGAGACCGACTCTGAAGGCGCGGGCGGCAATGAGCCTCTCTTCCTCGTTATCGCTCTGCATCATAGGATAAAGGCGACGGAAGATCTCACCGGCCACAGACATATCCCTCTTGAAATGCTCTGTGCCGTATAGAGGCAGGGTGACGTCCACCAGCTTGAAGAAATAAAGGCCGAAGGCATCGCACTCAAGGTGCTTCGGAATAACGAATCTCGGATCAACGTAACCGGTGAGCTTGACCGTAAGGGCGGTGTCAATACCGTACTTCTTCTTGCTGATAAGCTGGCTTATGCGGTTGGTGATCTCGTTGTTGGCGCTGACGCCGGTGATATCGATCTCCTCAGTGACAAAGCGAAGATGGCCGAAGCTGACGTGCTTACCGTCGATAGAAAGCTCGCCGTCGTTATAATCGATGCCGAGAAGCTTAACACCGCCGATATAGGGGTCATCAAATCCGGTGCATTCAAGCGAGCCGGGGTAGCTATACATAGAGCCGCCGCGCTTCATAAACTCGGTCTTCTCGTGACGCGAGCCGAAGGCGTAGTAATCAGCGCCAAACTTATTCATATCCGCTACGGTGACAGGACAGCAGTCCGAGTCTATATCACCGCCGAGATCTGCGTAGCCGCAGACGATATTGATCTTCGATCCGTCGTCAACGTGGTTGTCGAAAATAGGACTCGTGGTCATAGTTTCGTTCATAAACGCCCAGCCGTAGACGGTAACTCTATCCTCGTCAAAATCAAATCTTGAGAGATGCTCGGACGAGAAAACGTAGCAGTTGGCAGGGAGTCTGCCCGAGAGGTATATAGGGTTGTCCGCGTAGCAGTCGCTCCTGCCGGGGGCGATGATAAACTTGGTATTAGGGCAATTGCGGAACTCTCTGATAAGTATCTCCGCCGTGCCGTTGGTGGCAAACCTGGTATCAAAGAGGTCGCCGCTGATAAGCACGTAATCGATAGTTCTCTCTCTGATAAACTCCATAAGGCGCATAAAGGTGGAGCGCAATTCTCTCCTGCGCTCTGCGCTCTTCTCTGCGGTCATACCGACAAAGGGAGTGTCAAGATGTATATCGGCACAGTGTAATATCTTCAGTTTTTTGTTAGTGCTATCTGCCATAGACGGTCTCTCCTTCGGGATTTACACCCCTGGTTCCTTGGCGCAGGACTTGCCTCGCGCTTAAAAACAGTATATCATTTATTTCTATGTTTTGCAACAATTTTATGAAAAAAAGTAAAAAATCCCTTGCATAACCACCCGTCATATGATAAAATGAAGCTAAGATAAATTAGGGCAGAAAAGTAATTTTGCATTTCCGGAGGGGTTTTACCGAAGGGAGAAAGGACGAAAAAACCATGCTTAATCTCGCAGTCAGAAATACAGCCAAGCTCATCAGAGCAAAATCAGGCAGTGAAGGCGTTCGCCTCGGCAGGTTCTTCACCAAGAAGGAGACGGCCCGTCTTATGGCATCCATGCTCACTCCCAGCGAAGCCAAGACCGCATACACCCTGCTCGATCCGGGTGCGGGTACGGGTATTCTTAGCGCGGCGGTGATCGAGGAGATATGCAAAAGATGTAAGAACGTTCAGCGAATCTTCGTCACCTGCTATGAGAACAACCCTGAGTTCGTGCCTATCTTAGAGGACAACCTCGAGCGCATCAGAAAAAAGGCGCGCCACGACTACAACGTAAAGCTCTATATAACCGTATACAACGAAAACTACGTGACCGAGTCGCAAAATCACTATACCGTCACCCTCTTTGACACGGTAGAGGACAAGTTCGATATCATTATCTCAAATCCCCCCACGGAGCTTGTCTCAAAGGATTCTCTTGAGGCGGCGAGAGTGGGCGGTGTCACTCAGTCCAAGATCAGTGCGGCCTTCCTCTTTGCCAAGCTCGCGTCCCACCACCTGGAAGAGGGCGGCAGGCTCATCATTATGCTCCCCACTGCGGTAGCCAGCGCCTCGGCTCTCACCGAGTACAGGAAGGAAATGGCATCGAGACTCTCTCTTGAGAAGATACACCTTTTTATCGGCAAGCAGAAAAACCAGAAGCGCGCCGTACCCCTAAAAAAGACGGTCATCCTCTCTTACCTCAACGGAGAGAGGCCGGATAAGGTCACTGTCTCCACCTCTACCGACTGGGGCACCCCCGAAAAGACACGCACCCTCGATCCCCTCGACTATAATTTTATCGTAGACAGCGAGGACGGCTCGCTCACTCTTCCCAAGAGTGCCGAGGATGCAAGGATAGTAAAATATCTCGCAACCTTCCCCGAGACACTCAGCTCGCTCGGTCTCAAGGTCTCTACGGGACTTGTGATTGACGCGAGGTGCAAGGGTCTGATCTTCTCTTCGGCTACCGACGGATGCGTGCCGCTTATCCGCCCCTCGGCTATTCTCGGCGGACAGGTGAGATTTCCCCAGCCCAAGGTCGGTCAGTACATTGCGGCTATTGACCCGAGGATCATTCAGAAAAACAAGAATATGCTGATAATAAAGCGCGTACCTGCCAAGAGCGATCAGAGATTTTTAAACAGCGGTATCTACCTCGGCGCTCAGCTCCCTCAGTACAAGTACATCAGCACCCACAACAAGGTCAACTACGTTGACACCGTCGACCCCTCTGACGAGATCAGTCCGAGGCTGCTTTTCGGTCTCTTCGCTCTGCTCAACTCCACGATCTACGACCGCTATATCTCGATCGCATCAAAGTCGGGACAGGTCAACGCAAAGGAGTTAAGAGGCATTCCCCTGCCTAAGAAAAATATAATTGAGAGCATCGGTATGCGCCTTATGGCGGCAAGGCAAACCAGCGTCGCCGCCTGCGATCAGATAGTCAACCCCACCCTCGGCATAAGATCCCTATAACTTAAGGAAAACAAGAAATGAAACTCAAAGGCAAAATAATCAACTTTTTAGGTGACAGTATCACCGAGGGCATCGGTGTCGAAAACCGAAAGAAGAACAGATATGATAACGTTTTAAAGAAGACGGCTAAGCTTAAGGCAGTAAACAATTACGGCATCTCGGGCTCGAGGCTCGCTCACCAGAGTGTGCCCACAGAAGAGGCGCGAAAGGATCTATGCTTCTGCGGCCGCGCCTACGATATGGATAAAAATGCCGACGTCGTGGTCATCTACGGCGGTGTGAACGATTATTTCTCCGGTGACGCTCCTATCGGAGAGTGGGGCGACGCGACCCCTGCCACCTTCTACGGCGCAGTCAGATTTCTTATCACTCTCGTCAAGGAGCTGCACCCGACGGCAACGGTCGTATTTATGACACCGGCGAGGGCTTATTATCAGAACATTTCGATACACGCCCCCTCCCCCAGACCCATAAAACGCCCCGATGCCCTGCCCCTCATCGAGTACGTCGACATCATCAAGCGCACCGGCAAGGAGCTGGGTATTCACGTCCTTGATCTGTATCGCACCCTGCCTATCGACCCCGAGGTCGAGGCAGAAAACAAGAAGTTCACAGCCGACGGTCTGCACTTTAACGACTGCGGTCAGCACATATTGGCAAAATGTCTAAAGGATTTCCTTGAAAATCTGTAAGAGGTATTGAAAAATGAAGCTTAAGGGTAAAAAAATCAATTTTTTGGGCGACAGCATTACCGAAGGCTCGGGTGTTGAGGACATCAAAGCCAACAGATACGATAACGTTTTAAAAAAGACGGCTAAGCTTAAGGCCGTATACAACTTCGGTATTGGCGGCACGAGACTCGCCCACCAGACCAAACCCTCGGAAAAGCCGAGACACGATCTCTGTTTCTGCGGTCGCGCCTACAACGTTAACCCCAAGGCGGACATAACCGTAGTATACGGCGGTGTAAATGATTATTTACACGGAAACGCACCTATCGGAGAGTGGGGCGATGCCACCCCCGCCACCTTCTACGGTGCGGTCAGATTTATTATGACACTTCTTAAAGAGAGGTATCCCCGTCAGAGGATCGTCTTCGTGACCCCTGCCAGATGCAACTACGGCGGTATGGATATGAATTATCCCTCAACCGATCCAAGAAAGATCGCAGACGCCCTTCCTCTTATCGAGTATGTTAACATAATAAAGCGCACGGCAGAGGATTTTGACATTCCCGTCCTCGACCTATACAACACCCTGCCTATCGACCCCTACAACGACGAGGAGAAAACAAAATATACCAAGGACGGCCTGCACTTCAATGACGCCGGCCACCGTATCCTCGCCGCACATTTAAAGAGCTTCCTCGAGGCGCTGTAACGGGATCTGAATGAACAGAAAAATCCAACCCTTACGAGTTGGATTTTTTTGTTCATTTATTTTTTTGAACCAAGGTCGATGACCGCTTTTGCGATCCTTGCATATATAGAGTACATATCCGCGAGGATATCGTCGGGCAAATTAAGGCACGGCTCGCATTCCGGAGCAAAAACTCCGTCAAATCCGGTCTCGTACAGTGCCGAGGAAAAATCCTGCCAGTCTATCTTGCCGCAAAAAGGCGCGTAATGATAGTCATACTCTCCGTCGTTATCATGCACGTGAAGCACCTTGATATATTCTGCATAATCCCTGATAGCCTGTGCGGGAGTATGCCACTCCGAGCGAAGGGTAGTACGTCCCATTAACTCAGCCCATTGTGATATCTTGAAAAAACAGACGCTACAATGAAAAAATCAAAGAAGTGATAGTTTTTTCTCTAATTCTTCGTTATTGCTGATTGTTTTTTGCACCTTCACTTTAAGATCGTCTAAAAATTCATGCCAGCTATCCGGTGCAATGAAGGGGTTTCCACCTTCCAGAAGCTGCTTTGCCCTCTTCTCCAGAGTATGATTGTTGTGCGGATGGTTTCCAATGTGAACGACCACGGGCTCGTTATAGATCAGATCGATATTAGCAAGCATCTGCTGTGCCGAATCCTCGGGTGCTTCGTTATAGTGTATATACGGCAGCGTGATCGCGTTAATACCTGCGCCGCCATACATTCCCGCAAGATAAGTATTTGAATTGTATGTAACGTTGAAAAATAAGCTTAAAACACCTTCTGTATGCCCGGGTGTCAGGACACAGCGAATCTTTACGTTGCCGAGCTCAAAAATCTCGCCGTCTTCAATTTCATAATCAAAATCGGGTATTTTGGCATAAGGAAATGAAGTGTTGTCAACGTGGGCGCGGTGTGGCTTTTGTCTTATAGATTCAGCATCAACTCTGCTGATGGCGAGCTTTGTACCGTACATTCTTTGAAATTCACAAGATGCGCCAAAATGATCCGAATGTGCGTGAGTATGAATGATCCAACGCACGTTCTTAGGATCAAAGCCCGCACGCCATATACTGTCAACGAGAAGATGCTCTGCACCAAGATATCCCGAATCAAGCAGAATCAGCCCATCTCCCGTGTCGATAAGATGTACGCAAACCTTCTTGTCGCCCACGTAATATAAGCCGTCGGCAATTTTGAAAGGCTCAACTCTGGCGACAGACGGATTGGTGTAAAAGTCCTTTTTCGACCTCAATAGATTTTCTTTGATTTTTTTAAATTCCTGAATCAATAACTCTTCTCTTGTCATAAATTCTTATCTTTCTTTTTTGATTATTATATTTTCAAAATCGGGGTTTGTTGCTTTTTACACCTTGAATAAAAATTGATTTTTGTCACGAAAAGATCAATAAAGCTTTGTGAATTTGAAATCCTCATTGATTCCGAGCTTTTCGAGGGCGGCTTTTTTGCGCTCGTCTATGCTCTCATCAAGTCGGTCGAAATAGTTGTTTCCCTCTGAATCGATATCTACAATGAAGGGGCCGAGCTCTTTTACCTTGAAAAACCAAGCAGCCTCAATGCTGCCAAGCTCATCAAAAAGATGAACGTCCTCTACCTCAATAGAATCTATCCAAAGATTAGGGCTGACCGAGCGGGGGGAAACGTGAACGCATCCTGCTTCTTTCATAGCCCTTGCCGTTTGTTCACCCATTGTGGTTTTTCCTACTATCATTCGGAGGCCCCACTGTTTTACGCTTTTTTCTCCCCACTTTTCAAATCTGATGCTTGAGGTGGGCATAAACGACACAAGCTTCCACTTTCCGTTCTCTTTTATAACGATAGGACCGTTGTGAATAAGAATATTTCTGTCCGACGTATTGAATGGAAGCGTATTTCCTTCGTCAAAAATATAGCGTTGAAGCCTTGAACGACATGTAAAAACGTTTCCGCTGAGATATACTGTATCTCCTATTTTTAGTTTTCTCACATCTTCTTCACTTAGAGGTGATGTTAAATGATATTCTGCCATAAAAACTCCTATATATCAAAAATATTCATCTGTCTCCAAACCACATTGGGCTTTGCATGATCTTTACGTTTCCGTTTGCGTCTATTCTGCTCGAGGCTCTGCGCGCGACCATACAGTTAGTGCTCGTGGCGCATGCAATGCCTGCAATATGCGTATAGGCATATTCAACGTTTACCGCAAGGACAGACGTCTTACCGCCTGCTCCGAGAATTCCTATGCCGAGGCTGTTAAGAGCTTCATACAGATCCTCCTCAATCTTTCTAAACATGGGATCGGGATGCTTTGAGCCTACGGTACGCAGACACGCCGCCTCTTTAGCAAGATTTGCAGCTACGTTAGCAGTTCCGCCAATACCAATTCCAAGAACGGAAGGAGGGCATACCGCGCCTGCTCTCGCAGATGCCACAAAGCTGTCAATAACGAATTTTTCAATTCCCTGTATACCATCTGCAAAGGCGACTATTCTATGCCTCGTTCCACCGAAGCATTCGCTTCCTCCACCCTTTGCTGCATAAGACATTTCGATGGAGTCGCCGTCCACAAACTTATAAGTAAAGTCGGGAATATTCATTCCGATGTTGTTTCCGGGGTCGTATCCTGTAAGCGGATGCTTCATAGTAGCTCGAAGATAGCCGAGCTTTGTCGCCTTAGCAACCGCCCTGCGTGCCGCATTCTCAAGCTCCACAAAGCCACCCTCAAGCTCGCACTTGTTACCAACCTTAAAATAGAATATCGGCCAGCCGGTATCTACGCAAAGAGGATTTTGTCTTACTGCCGACATATCCATGCTTTTAAGAGTTGCCGCAAGTCCTTTTTTGGCATCCGGATTTGTTTCTCTTTCAATGGCGCTTTCAAATGCATCTCTTACATCGGGGGAGATCTCCGTTGCTCCCCTTTTGATAGTTTCAAATAGCGCCTGTTCATATGTATCTATTTTAATCACTTTAGCTTCACCTCTATCATGTTTTTATTAATATTAATAACCGTACCGAACTGTTTGTTACGTTCGCAAAGATAGTCGTATATGATTTTCGCTTCTTCTTCGTCTGCGAGAGCGGGCAAACCCGTATGCATATCAAGTCTGAGCGGATAAAGAGCAATCTCGGTAAGCTTACCGTCCTCAAATGTCATAAACGGCATAAGGGAGCGGAAATTATTTACATCCGTGTGAAGTCCACCGTTACCCAGCTTCGCTCTTTCGGCAATCTGTTCTCTTGCAGTAAGCCCGTAAGGGATATTATATTTCTCCCTGAAATCATCCGGCATACAGAAAACCATATCGCTTTGGAATATGAAATTGCCTAGACTGTAAAAAATAGGCTTGCCCTTGTAGATCTCAACTGCCTTGAGCTGATGTGTTCCTGTGCCGATCACCGCCGATGCCCCGGCATCTATACATTTTCTGCAAAATTCTATCAGAAAATCGTCCGGTTCGTCATCGGTATCGTGTTTAATTTCGTGAGAATGGATATTCACAATTACATTTTCACATTCCGAAATTGCCTTTTTGATGGTATTTTCCGTTCTTGCCATATCTACTGAGTTTACTTTGGAGAATTTACCCTCAGTTTCACTTTCGCGGAAATTATATTCTCCGAACCCAAAGCAGCCCTCGGGTGGCATAGGCGTATAACCGCCCATACGCGAACGGTTTCGTCTGCCGTCAATATGCGTACCGGCTGACATTTCTTTGAGAGCTTTCATATGCTCGGGCGTAATATGGTATTCTATTGAAAATCTTAACGGATTCAGTCCCGGTCTGCCCGATAAATAATCCGAAGGATCGCCGGCGCGTGCCGCGTCGTTAAAGGTTGCACAGATGGAAATAAGCGCACATTTGCCGCTTTTGGTGTCTATAACCGTATATGCTGCGGCTTCTTCCAAATCCTTTCCTGCTCCGCAAATGGGCAAATTTCTTTTTTTAGCCGCATTCAAGGTGTCAAAAAGTCCATCGTACGAAAAATCCATAGTGTGATTGTTCGCAAAGGAGCAACCGTTAAAACCAAAGCTTAGCGTATCATTGAGAGTGTCTTCTTTAGCGAGCAGCCACGTTCCTCCGCAATAGCTTGATGCATAAATCGGTCTGTCCGACAGGACGTTTTCAAGGTTGAAAAGCCTTACATCCGCTTTTTCCACAATTTCTTTGATAGTAGTTATATCATAGCTTTCGGGAAATCTTTCGAGAAGTATCGCGTCTCCAACGCTACAAATTGTCTGCTTCATTAGTTTTATATCCTTTCGTCCGAAGCTTCTACTTCTTTCATATCAATTCCGTTCATATTATCAAGCACGAACTGTACGCAGGTGTCACTTCCTGAAACGAAAGCGTCCTCGTCAATCATAAAGTCATTGTTATGAGGAAGCGTTGTACAGCCCTTTTCTCCATTTCTGGTTCCGAGCCTTATAAATACGCCGGGCTTTTTGGTAAGATACTGCGAAAAATCTTCAGAGCTGAGCTTTTCGGGCATCTTGGTTATCTTTTCGTTGCCAAGCGCCTTTTCGGCTGACGCGAGAACTAAATCCGCAATGTGCGGATTGTTGTACAAAACGAAGGCCTGCAAGGATGAGTCGATTTCAGCCGTACAGCCAAAGGCTGCAGCGCAACTTTCCGCGATGTTTTTAATAGCGGTATCTATATGGTTATCAAGTTCCATATCAAAGGTGCGAACGGTTATGAGCATTTCGGCATAGTCTGCAATAACGTTTTGTGTTGTGCCCGCCGAGAGCTTGCCTACCGAGCAGACGTATTTTGAAAACGGATTTATCGTTCGTGTAAGCATTGTTTGAATGCCGTTGTAGGTGTTTACCGCCGCCGCAAGCGCGTCGTGACCGGTTTGGGGCAGAGTTGCGTGAGCCGTCCTGCCGAAAAATTCAAGCTTGATATTACGGCTTGATGCCATAGAAGGACCTTTGCAAACACCAATCTTACCGGATTCAAGCCAGTTCTCAACGTGCATACCGACAATAACGTCTATCTCGTCCATAAGTCCGCCCTTTACAAGCTCCTCCGCACCGCTTCTTGTACCCTCTTCACTTGGCTGGAATACCAGCATAACTCGGCAAGCAATCTTGTCTTCCATTGATTTGAGAGCCTTTGCAGTACCGAGAAGCATTGCTGTGTGGGCATCGTGACCGCAGGCGTGCATCTGTCCCTCGATTTTTGATTTATAGGGAATATCATTCTTTTCGTTTATCAGCAACGCATCCATATCCGCGCGAATACCGATTGTGAAATTGCTTTTATCTGGGTTAATTATAGCTACAACACTCGACTCGCCGTATTTCTCGGTATATTGAATCCCAAGGTTGTGAAGTTCTCTTTTTACAACCGCAATGGTTTTCGGCAAATCGAAGCCGATTTCCGGATACTCGTGAATTTCGTGTCTTAATGAAATGATATACTCTTTATCTGCATACATTTTTTGTCTGCGATACTCCGTTTTATATTTCGATATTTGCCAGCGGCATATGCATCTGGCAGCCGTATATGTCACCATCGCACAAGCTGCCGCTTATATTCTGACGGGGAAAGGTTATCTTTATTGAGTTTACTACCTTGTATGCGATTATGTCTATCTCTTTTTCATCTATTCCGTACGCCATAGCCACGTCGGATTTTGTGAGTCTTTCAAGCACGTAGTCCATTTCATCGCTTCCGCTGAATATAAGGTCGAAGGTAATAAAGAGGGGCCCTGCATTTTTGCTTCTGAGTATTTTGGTGTAATCTACAAGCCTTTTCATATCGATTATATATCCTCCACTGTGAATTTTGACGTTTCAAGAAGTGAATCTACCTCTGCGAGATGGAAAACGGAAAATTCGTACACCTCACCGACGTGTATATCCGAGGGCGAGAACGGGAACGCGAGATTGCCCGCCGATGATTTTCTGCCTGCGTAGTCGCAGTGAAGCATTCTGCTTCTTATCAAAGCGCATACGGTATCGGCTATCTCCTGTGTTTTTCCGACAACGTCAATAACTACGCCAAGTGAGCTTTCCGCGCCGCCGCTTGTCTTGTAGTTTATAGTGTAGCTGTTTTCGGGAAGAGTTTTTTTGGTATTTTCCTTTACAAAGGCATTTACGGTTTCCACAATCTCAGGGAATTTCTCTACTGTTAACGGATCGTATATTGTAGCCGGGCAGATAGTTCTGTATCCCGAGCACCGAACTCCCTCAAGCTTCAGCGTTTTCGTCTCGGCCTCTCTGAATACAGAGCCCGTAACGCTGACCGTGCGTTCATCCTTTTGTACAAACTGCGAGTCTGTAAGGTCGCATACTCCGTCCGGCTCAAATATAAGGTATGGGTTGGATTGCTCGTAGAGCGTATGTGCCGCAACTCTGTCAACGGTGCATCTGCGCTGGGGGTTGGCGGGACAAAGCTCAAAGTGATCGTCGTAAATATAGCCCTGCATAACGTCAGCCGCCGCGACAGGCTCGGAGCACATAGCTCCGCATTCCATTATCTTAGCCATATGGAAGGCAAGACCTGCGTCATATCCCTTCATAATGCAAGGAGCCGCGTATATCGCCGTGTCGCAGGCTCTGCCCGAAACAATAACGTCAACTCCCTCCGAGAGCAGCTTGATAAACGGAGCTATGCCCACCTGGCTGACTATTCTATCGCTCTCTTCTACCGCCTCACGTGTAAGCGGGAAGTGTTCGCTGAGATTTTTTATCTTGCCGGCTTCAAGCTTTTGGATCACATATTCCTTCGTAACGTCGGAATATATCGTGCCGAGCTTGAAATGAAGCCCCTGCTCCGATGCCACCTCGAAAATTATCTCCTTAAGCCATTCAACGTGCAAATTGCTTCCCGCTCCGCCTGCCGTACCTATAATAAACGGAGCTTTTTGCTCAAGAGCAAGGGGTAATGCTAAGGAAATATCCCTTTTCACCGCACCTCTGTCGGTAAATGACTTTCCGCTTCCAAGATAATAAGGGCCGGGATCGGTTGAACCTGCATCAACTCCTATAAAATCTACCTTTTCCGAAAAAGCGGTCCGCAAAGATTCCTCACCGTATCCGTAACCCAAAAGACCGCATAGCGCAACGATTTTCATTGTTTTATTTTTCCTTTCATTGTTTTGTGCTATTGATTATACACTTATTCTAACATGCTTTTTTAAAGCATGCAGTGCAAATATCACAAAAACCATTGCATTTCGTCCAAAACCTTGATATAATAAAGAAAAAACGCAGGCGGTGACAATGGATATTAAAAAATTCGTCCTCTCGTATTATTCAAACGCCACCGAGGACTTTCACATCAAAGAAATAACGAATCCGCAAGAATCTCTTTCGCTCCATAATCATGAGTATTATCAGATCTATTATCTGAAAAGCGGAAGGTTGATACACCATCTTGAAAGCGGCAACGCAAAGCTGAACGCAAGAGATGTGTTTATCATCCCGCCTAATCTGCCGCATTACATAGAAAAGGCGTCAAAGGATGTATGCTTTTACTCTATCTCGTTTATGAAGGGATATATTGCCGAGATCGTCCGCTCAAACAAGTTCGTCGCGGATTTTATACACTGCATTACCGACCTTTCAAGCGAGGGGGTTGAGCCGAGTCTGACGTTAAGGTCAGAGGATATTACTCTTGCAGATATTCTGGTTTCGAAAATTATGCAGGAATTTTCCGATGATATGATGGGAAAGGATGCCTTAATAAGATCATCTCTATCGCTTCTTCTCTCTATTTTTGCCCGCGCCTATTTTGACGAGCAATTTGAAAATATGAGATTCGCTTCAGAAAGAGAGGCAATATTGCATTGCCTCGGTTACATCAAGAATCACCTTTCCGAGCAGATGACGCTTCACGAGATGGCAATGCGGACAGCAATGTCAAAATCGTCGTTTTGCGAGAGCTTTCGTAAAATCACAGGAGAAACCTTCAATAATTACTTGAACAGAGAAAGAGTTGAAGCGGCGGCAGCCTTGATAAAATCGGGAAAGCTTGTTTTTGAAGCTGCTATGGAGCTTGGTTACAAAGATCCCAGTACCCTCTACCGGAATTTCAAGAAATACTTCGGCGTTTCACCAAGCGAATATAAATAATTAAAAAACCGAAGCGCTAAAAATACTCGAAGCTGCGATTCGAAGTCAAAACAAAAAAACTGACCACGAGGGTCGGCGGAACTAGGATATTCGCCTGCGACGAAGATGCCCACACCCTGCGCCTGACAAGCGAGCTTGGTCTCGTTGCGACTCGGTCATGCTCGAGGGAAAACAATTATCTATTGTTTTCTAACACTCTCGCACCGCTTGCGCTACGATCTTCGGACGGGATAACCGAACCCCGTGCCTGCGACACTGTGGCACGGCGCGCCTATCCTCGGTCAAAAAACAGACCACCGAACGATGGTCTGTTTTTTATCATCATTAACTATTTGAACTAATATACCGGGCACTTTTGAGCATTTCTATCGTTTAATATTTTTATTGCCCGTTAAAATACGGCAAGGGATCTTTAAATATCGTCAAGCCTCTTTGATACAATTTTTTAGCTTTTCTTCTTGACATCATATTGTAATCCTCTCGTTCCCATTCTTTCAGGTAAGTGTCTTCAAAGGTATATGCCCAACCGCAAATTTTACAGGGAAAATACTCTATTTCGTGTATTGTGTTTCCACAAATAGCGCAGTTGATTTTCTTAATTCCATAGTCATCTTTCAAATCGCTCTCGGGAATGAATCCGTAATCTACCATTTCCATCAATCCCTCGGCTCCGCCGTCACTCCCAAAGCTTGCCGCTTCTTCAAACAGCCGTTGTGCATCTTTATATTGTTTTCTACTGCGGTATATGTAAGCCGCTCGAATCATAGCGAAGGTAATTCTTCTTTTTGAAAGGTACAAATATGCTTGCAACACCTTTTCGTTATCATTATCATCAGCCTGATACAAGTAATTTACAAAGAAAAGGAACGAGTCGCAATAAGCTTTTAGCGCCTCCTCATCAAAATCGGTTTCTCCTGATCCCTCTAATTCTTCGATTATCTTTATGAACGCGTCAGATAAATCCTCAAAGATTTCGACAACCGCAGCCGTGCCGTTTGTTTGAGGATTTTCTTCATACTGGGTTAAAACCTCTTGCAAATACTTAATTTTTGCGTCGATGGCTTCGTCAAGACAAAGGATGGCATCATTTACGCTCTTGTTATTCTCTTCCTTGATTTTAAACAATTTGGCTTTATGCTCTTTTAACCAAGATATTGCATCTTCAACATTATTTATGTCGGTTGTGACAGGTTTCTTTTTCATTTGGCAAGCACCTCTTTTATCAACAAAGTATTTTCTTCAATGCATCCTCGCAGGCTTTCATTCGGTCTTTTACATTCCACATCCAGCCGACGCTTATAAATATATCGTCCGAATTGTCATCCTCCCTCTCAAAAGAGAAGCACTGCTTGTCATTTTCGTATTTGAAGCTTCCCGGAAGTCGCAACGCCAGCGTCTTATCATCTTCCGAAATTCCGTATATAGCGGCGCCGTTTTCCTCGCCAAGCTTGCATAATTCTTTATCGCATCTGAAATAATACTTCTTACCTACCTCAAAAGAGAAAGCGCAAAGGGATATAACAACTGTATCGCAATGCTTTTGCAACACAGTTTTAACGTGGTCGTCAGCAATGGCATCAAAGCTGTCATTCTTATACTTTGGTGTAATATCGAACCCTACGCCCTCGCCTTCCGTATCCTCAAGCGAAAAGGTGCAAAGAGGGGTATGGATGCTCATCGCTTCTCTTTCCATCCTCGAAAGAGCATGCACAACGTAGTGCAAAAGCTGCTCATCGTTTTCTCCATAAAAAACGTAGATAACGTCATCTTTATCGTTTGATCTTGCGTTGATTTCTATCTCATCAACGAGAGTGACCAAGTCACCGTGCAAATCCCACGTCAGAAGTACATTTTCTTCTGTAATTTCAATATTTTTTTGGTGTGCATTTTCCACAAAGGTTTCGTCAAAGCAATTATGCCAATCAGATGAAGAAAGACCGTTTTCGTAAGTGCAGTAAAACGCAGCTTCTCTGCAATTGCTGTTTATCTGATTGATAGCAAGCCTACGCATGGTTTCGTCTTCAGTCTTTTCTGTGGAAATATAATAACATTGTGTTATATTCCGCTTTTCCTTGGATAGGTCGGCTCGATCCGACGAAAACTCCACCCACTCAATTGTTCTGTGCTCTTCTTTATACTTATCATTGTATAACAAATTGCGAAGGTCGGGTTTGTTCATTATCCTTACGTTTAAAACTAAATCGAGCATATCTATCGGCGAATAGCCCTCGGGACCGTCCAAAAATGCTATTTTTCGCCTTGTGAACACTTTAAATTCATTGACAAGGCTCTCAAGCTCTCTTTTGTTTGCTCTTTCTGCTTTAAACGGATTGCTCAAATAACTTAATAACCTTTTTGACGGCTGGTATCCTGTCAGCTCATAATATAGCTTTTCTGTTTCTTTTAAATCTTTGTTTTTCATAATTAACCTCATAAAACCATACTGCCGGTTTTAAGTGCTTTTTTTAAATTATATCACAAATAAATAAGAAAGTAAAGCAGCATCCTTTTTGTTAGCTTAATGCTAAAACAAAATTTTTTAAAAATCTTTTTTACCGAAAACCCTTGACAAAGAAAAGGTCTTATGCTAAAATAATATCCGCTTGTAGCATTGGGGAATTGTGTAACGGCAGCACGACAGACTCTGAC
>JAZRFU010000109.1:0-9760 GCA_045643865.1 Eubacteriales bacterium | reverse complement strand
GGAAGCGACTATACGACTAACATTGACAAGCTTAACGCGAACGTGAACAATGCAAGTAACCGCGTTCTTGAGGTCAGATACGGCAATGCAGTTGGTACGTACACCATATACGTTACCGCACCTGAATTCGTATCGATCGAGGTCGTAGCTTGGGATAAGACCGTTGGTATCGGCGCTCCTTACAACAAGGATAGCGTTGCTATCAGAGGTGTTGTTGCAAACGGCTCTTACGGATACATCGTTGGCGATATTGAAATTAGCGAAATAAATACAAGCGCTCTCGGCACAGTTACATTTACCGTTACGTACACGGGTCCGGACGGCAAAACTATGACCGCAACCGCTACAGTTGAGGTGGTTGGCGTCCAGAGTCTTGAGATCGAGGACGGATCAATTCCTACGTCGGTAAACAAGGACGGAACACTTGTTACAGACGGTGTTGTTGTAACAGTAACGTATTTGGATGGCTCTATGCGCGTTGTTGGAAAGAATGACGGCGTAACCGTTTCTGCTCCCGACACAACAACCGCAGGCGACAAGCAGCTTACAGTATCCTTCGGTGGCTTCAGCACGCAGTATACTTATACTGTCAGTGAAATTGAAAAGATCGAGATATTCAGCGGCCTTCCTTACGTTGTTCACGTAGGAAACGCTATTGATACGTCTGCAATTAAGATATTGATCACATATTCTAACGGAAATAAAGAGATCGTATCTGTAGGCAATCTGTCGGGCGTTTCGTTCACGGGTACTGAACCCGGCGCAACCTCCTTCAGCATAACATACGCAGGCAAAACTGTAACAAGAGAGCTTGTTGTGGCAAGAATTCATCAGATACACGCACTTAACGGAACCATCCCCGGATCTATTCTCGCGGGAACTTCGCTTGATTACTCTGCGTTCAGAATTACTGTCGTTTACAGATATACTGTTGGCGGAGTAGAGAAGGAAGACCTTGTCCTCATTCCCTTGGATTCCCCCGGCCTCTATACCTTACAGTTTACCGAGTACAAGGGTCACACACCCTTGGGTCTGCTATACGGAATAAACCCCTACATTGATACCAATACAGCAGGCGAGCGTCTCTTCCAGGTTGTATATTTGCCTACAGGAGCAGAATATAATGAAATGGGCATCCCGCTCTATCAGGCACAGGCAAAGATCATCGTAATTGACATTGCAAGTGTTAGCATCGTTCCCGGCAGCGTACCCTCCAGCGTAAAGGTTGGCGATGAGTACGACGTTCTCGGAATCAAGGTAGAGGTTACGTATACTGACGGTACCCGTAAGTACGTATCTCTCTCCGGCCTTTCGTACGTTTCTACGTTGGACACCTCCGTTGAAGGCGAGCAGACGTTGACGGTTAAGTACCTCGGACATGAGGCAACCTATACTGTCACCGTAGTAAATACAGGCGCGAGCGCTGTTGACGGCATGATATTCGGAGCAATGCTTCCCGATACGCTTATCGCTCGCGATACCTATAAGAAAAACTTTAAGGATAGCGATAACATTTACGTTGTCGGCGACGATAACCCCTACATTCTCTATCTTAACGTAGCAGTTCTTGACTCCAACAATAAGCTTGTTGACGTTGACGGTAAGAACATTCGCACGGCAGTTAAGGTTTATGAAATTACCAATGGAGCTAACACTCTCCTTGAGGGTGATGCGCTTGCGGCAGTAGTATCCTTCAACCCCGCAGAGAACTCCTATCAGTTTACTCCTGCGGCAGTTGGCAGATCGTTCCGTCTTGAGGTTCGCCCCGAATCTAAATATATTGATGAGGCAGCCGTTACAGTTAAGCACGAGATCAAGGTCGTAGATGGCTATAACATTTACGATGAGAAGGAGCTTAACCTTCTTACAAACAGCTACGGCGAATGGACATGCGAGGACCTCAACGAGAATATTTCCTCTCTTGGTCGTCTTGATCAGGGTGAGGTTGCCAGACAATTCTTGTTGGACAACGGAATTACCACGGATCCTAATTCTATAAACGCAGTTATTCTGCACAGAAATATGACCATCGATGTTGAGGACCTTCCCTCCAAGTACTTCCACACATACACTAAGGACGGTGTAACAAAGACCGAGCTTATCGACCATTTGGAGATATACCATCGTTTAGTTCCCACCAATCAGCCCTTCCATTTCTACGGCAACTATTATAGCGTATTCTCCTACAACCTTCCTTGCGTAGTTCCGAAGAGCGTTTGGAACAACATAGACGAGTACTCCAATTCCGCACTCTTCTGCTTCAGATATGACATACGCGATTATTGGGCTCTGGCGTACCGTACTGATTACGATCAAATTGAATATCCTGATTCCAAGCAGGTAGCTTACGTTGTTGACGCAGGATTCAGAGATAACGACCCCAACAGTAACGACCAGTCTGCAAGTGAGAGACACATGAGAGGTCTTACTTGTTTCGCAAACAAGGCAGTTACCACTAACATTACAAACGTAAACGTTGAGGCATTCGTAGTTGCGATGCGTCCCGAGGGTACTAACTGTACTGTAAACCTTGATCAGGTCAAGTTCTATAACTGCTGGCAGGGACAGATCTTTATATGGAACGATAACGGATTCCAGCTTGATAACTGGGCTTCCCTTGGTGGAGATGTCGGAAAAATGCATACTCTTCCCGGCAGATTTGGTGCCAAGATCTATATCGAGGATTCCTTGCTCGGCAAGTGTGGCGGTCCCGTTATCCTTTCACAGACATATAGAGCTAGTGAGGCAGCAAACAACGAGCTTAGCGTTGACGTTATAGTTGACGACAAGTCCGAGCTTTACTCTTACGTAACAGGTCAGGAGGCATGGTTCGTAGCAGTTAACCAGACGGCTATGGCAGCACAGATATCTGCTCTTAATGCTGTGGTTGAGGGCACGGCAACTCCGCAGGGCTTCAACGCATCTTACCTCAGCGACCAGAAGATTCAGGGCGTAAAGACCATGAACATGGTTATGGTAGTTATGGGTGCCGGTGTAGTTCCCGGTGAACAGTACAGCGGATCCTTCTCCGAGGGATACAAAGATGGAAACGGCCAGTGGCATGTCACCAATGTCATGATGCAGATGATCAAGGACGCAAGCTTGAATAAGCCCGCCGAGAACTCGCAGCCGTGGTTCTATGACAGATATATGTCTTTTGCAAAGTCCAGTCAGGCGCCTATATTCACGACGTCTGCAGGCGGTCACTGCTATGCTGTCACTGTGGGTGACGCTCTTGGATGCTATACGTACTATAATCCCGGCGCGGAGCAAGAAGAGTATCTGTACGAGAACTTCTCTTCGGGCAACATGTTCCAGGGTGACTACATCACAATGCACATGTTCGGCATGGGTATTATGCTCGAGTACTATCACTAATATCGCGGACGGATAAGAAATTTAACTGAAATTTCTTTGATGAAAACGTAAAATTTAAAATGCGGTGTTAAACCGCAAAAGCCGAGAGGACAGGTCGCTTGCGACCTCTCCTCTTGGGCGTATCATAAAAAAATAGCAAGCCACGGCTTGCTGCCTTTTTTGAATCTTGAAAAAATTGCAGCTTGAAAATCCTCATTTTACCATTCATATAAAAAAACTGTTTGAGCAAAATAATAGCAGAGACGCAAAGCAATCGGAAAATCGAGCGCATTTGATGAGCGGAATAATGTAAATTTCGCGCCGCAGATGCTCATCGCTTTTCAAAAGCAGATTGGCGGCGCGGCTCGATTCAATATAGATAATTAAAGAATACGACCGTTTCGCGTATCGGAACGGCTCACAGGAGAAAATTATGGCAAACAAGAATGCAAAGAAGGCACTTGAACAGTTCAAGATGCAGGCAGCAAGCGAAGTAGGAGTAAACCTTAACAACGGCGGTTACAACGGTGGCCTCACCTCCCGTCAGGCAGGTAGCATCGGCGGTCAGATGGTTAAGAAGATGATCGAGTCCTACGAGAACTCTCTTCAGAACGGTTCTGCGAAGTAATTTTACGGTATAAAAGTAAATATAAACCAACAAAAAGGGGGTGCGCAGCAAATGCGGCGCACCCCTGTCTTTTTTGACTTAAAAAATTGTTAAAAATAATGACAAAATGCACTTTTTGTGCTATAATATACCTATAACACTAAAAAAACGCCGTTTTCGGCTAAAAATTACGAATCGAGGCACTAATATGAAAAAAACATTTTTAAGACAGTATGCAAAATTGCTTGTAAAGTGCGGAATCGCGGTAAAGCGCGGTGACGTCGTTATAGTTAACGCGGGACTTGACCAGCCCGAGTTTATCAAGATGGTCGTTGAGGAGTGCTATCGCGCAAAGGCGGCTCGCGTAATGGTTGACTGGTCGTATCTGCCCCTCACCAAGCTTCACGTGAACAACAGAAGCGTAAAGGATCTTGGCAAGGTTGAGGCGTTTGAGGAGGAAAAACTCAAATACCCTCTTGAAAAGAACGTGGCTATGCTCCATATCGTCAGCGACGATCCCGACGGACTTAAGGGTATCAATCAGGAGAAATATGCAAAGTCTATGGTCGAAAAAATGAAGGTCATTAAGCCCTATCGCGATCAGATGGAGAATAAATACAAGTGGTGCATCGCGGCAGTGCCCGGAGTTGAGTGGGCAAAGAAGGTTTTCCCCGGCGAGCGCGCTTGCGTTGCGGTTGAAAAGCTCTGGAAAGCCATTCTTGTTGCTTCTCGCGTGACTGATGCGGAGGGTAATCTGCTTGATGCGGTTGCCGAGTGGGACAAGCACAACGAGAGCTTCTTGCGCAGAAGCGAAATTCTTAATAAGCAGGGACTTGTTGAGCTTCGCTACAAGGCGTCCAACGGTACGGATCTGCGTGTGGGTCTTATCGAAAACGGAAGCTTTATGGGCGGCGGCGAAAACACTCTTGGCGGCGAGTACTACAACCCCAACATTCCCACAGAGGAGATATTTACTTCGCCCAAGGCAGGCGTTGCGGAGGGAATCGTTTATTCCTCTATGCCGCTTTCTTGGAGAGGCGAGATAATCGACAATTTCAGCATGAGATTTGAGGGCGGTAAGGTCGTTGAGGTGCACGCCGAGAAGAACGAGGAGCTGCTTAAGACCATGGTCAACATGGACGAGGGCGCATCTATGCTTGGCGAATGTGCGCTCGTGCCCTACAATTCTCCCATCAGAGAGAGTGGAATTATGTTCTACGAAACTCTGTTTGACGAGAATGCCGCTTGTCACTTTGCGATAGGTCGCGGATTTTCTAACACTATCGTTGATTTTGATAAATACACGGACGAGGAGATCAAGGCGATGGGTATTAACGACTCCGCGCTCCACGTTGACTTTATGATAGGAACAGAGGATCTTTCCGTTATCGGTATAAGACGCGACGGAAGCGAATTTGAAATATTCAAGAACGGACTTTGGGCGTTCTAAAAAATGTTGATTTATCAACGTTTTTGAAAAATAATGCTTTAATGCTGTAATTTTACGGAGAGGAGGGGAAAATATGCCGAGAAAGCCAAAGGCAAAGGACGGGCTGACCGCGGGACAGAGAGTTGCTCTGTATGAAGCGGAGCAGGAGCGAAAAAAGCTTGAAAAGCTTGATAAAAATACGCAATCTGCTGAAAAAGCAGCTGCGGACGGCGCCGAAACGGTCGAAAAAGCCATTTTGGAAGAAAAGAAAGCGCAAAAGCCCCTTCCTAAGCCACAGCATGCGACTGTAAGAGTGGATCTTTCGTCTGTTGTGGGCGCGATACGCCCTATGCACGCCATGTGCAACGGTCCGAAATCCTTTGGAGCGGACATATCGCACCTGTTCAAAGAGGCGGGAATTCCGCTGGTGCGCTTTGACGATACCGACACATGCATATCCTCTTGCGCTATTGACGTATCGAGGATATTCAAAAACCCCACCGCCGATCCGCGCGACCCTTCGTCGTACGATTTTGAGGCGACTGACGAATACGTTGCCGCCGCTTACAATGCGGGCGCCAAGGTCATATACCGTCTTGGAGAGAGTCGCGGTCTTGCGGGCACGTCGAAAACGGTCAAAATGCCCGACGATATTGATGCTTTTACGGCAGTTTGTATTAATATTATCAAGCATTATAACGATTATTGGGCAAACGGATATGCCTACGGAATAGACAGATTTGAGATATGGAGTCACGACGCAGATCTTACGGGACGAGAGCTGACGGCTGAATTTGAGCTTTACAGACGCGTCGCAACGGCGATAAAGCTATATGACTCGGATCTTTCGGTGGGCGGAATGTCCTTTGACATATTTGACGGCAATATGCGCGAGTTTATACGGTTTTGCGCTAAAACACATACACCCATTGACTTTATTTCGCTCTCGTGCCTTGCATCTGATCCTGTGAAGCTTTCGGACACCGTCAAAAAGGTGATTCCCGTGCTTCGCAATATGGGATTTGCTGACACGGAGGTAATAATTGGCAAATGGGGATACGTTGACGATGCGATGGCTCCCGACGGCGCGACGCTTGAAAGATTGCTGGCTGCAAACGGCGAAAATGCTTGCGCGCAAAGGGAAAAACTGTTCTCTGCGCAGAGCGACGTGAAGGGCGCAGCATACGCGCTTGCGACCATGATAGAGCTTCATAACACAGGCGAGGTCGGCGCGGCTTGCTTTTACGATGCTCAACCTGCAATATCGCCTTGGTGCGCGATCTGTTCCCGATTTGGAATACCGAAAAAACCGTTTTACGCGTTTTCTGCGTTTGGTCGGCTTTATCGCGCAGGCAGAGAGGTGCTTTCTGTCAGCGAGCAGACCGAAGGATATGCTCATACGGGAATATACGCCCTTGCGGCGACCTCGGAGAGTGGAGAGAGCTACGTGCTCATCTCGTCGTTTGGCGGCTGCGGAGTGGTGGACCTGCGACTTGACGGAATATCTCCGAACGTTTACGAGGCGGAGATATATCTTCTTGACGGAGTTAAGGATATGGCGCTCGGCGACACAGTTGCTATATCGGGATCAAAGAAGCGCCTTTTGCTGAATTTGAGCGAATATGGCGCGGCGCTGATCAGAATTTACTAAAATCGATAAAAAATAAACATATCATTGTATTACAAACATATTGTTTATAAAACGTTGAAAAAATAACACGCTACGGCTGATTTTCAAGCAATCAAACGCGTAGCGTGTTGTTTTTTATAATTTATTGTATAAATTCAGCGAAAATATTGATCAGTCAACGTCTTCTACAACCGTTTCGGGCGGAACTGTAAGCAGCTCGGGATGCTCAATATACTTTTTCCATGCCTTGAACGCAGTAGCATACTGGAATCCGTCGCAGGTACGCTCGTCGGTGACGACCTTGATGTCGATCATCTTTTTGGTCGTGGTGTTGCCCTGCTTATCCGTAGTTACGACCTTTCTCTTTGTGCCGTAAGAAACGAATATCGGGAGATTGCCGAAGTTGTAAAGGTGGTGATAGATGGGCTTGATGCCAAGAGAGCCCATGCTGGTTATTATCATTGAGCCCCAGAAGGGAAGCGCGTTCATAAGCGCCTGAGGCAAAATGCCCCAATAGTCCATCCAGCCAATGACCTTGACTGCGGCGCGGAAAAGTAGGCGGGGGAATTTGCGGAAAAATCCGCTTACCTTGTCTGTTCCGCTTTCTGCCTCGGAGCCGTTATTGAATTTTGAAACCTCGGCGTTGAACTTGTCGTAAACGTCGTAAATCGTGTCAGTTGGCTCAAAAACTACCTTTATGCAGGTTTCGGGGGCGTCAAGCTTCATTTCCTTCTTGATGGTCATGATTATCTCGATATTGTGACGCGCAAAAATACGTTGACCGCTTACAAATCTGTTAAGATAGGGGTATGCGGCGATGGTGCGCACGTATGCGGCGAGAATAACGTGGAGAATGGAGAAATTTTCATTTCCCGATATGATCTGATCGCGCACAAACAGCTCTGCATTGGTTACGTTGAATTCATCAGCGAACGTGTTGCAGGCGTCGTTGCGATCCTTCATGATGAAGGGCATTGCCATATGAATTCCATCAAGCGAGCGCAGGCGACGGCCTTCTTTTCTATCGCCCAAGCGGCGTTTTCTCTTTTTGGGTATTGGCTTTTGTTCCTCAACTGCGCCAACGGTCGCGTTTTCGGTCTGGTCGGCTACGGGAGGGATTTTTGTGTCGATACTCATTTGGAAATACGTCCTTTCTTATTCAAAGATTAAGTCCTTTGAAAATATTATATAGCATTTGAGAAAAAATGTCAAGAAAAAATGAAAAAAAGTGAACGAGGTAAAATTTTGGTGCAAAAGCGTTATGGAATATGCAAATTCGGGTGTTCATTGCGGTGTTGCCGAATTCGTTTTCAAAAACGTATTGATTTTTTCTTTTCGGGGTGATATAATTAAAGACGATGGGAGCAAATCCCGACAGTATGGAGGATCGGAGCGTTTTATGAAACACGTTGACATATATACCGATGGCGCATGCCGAAACAATCCCGGCCACGGCGGCTGGGGAGCAATACTCGTTTACGGTGGAAGGGAAAAGGAGCTTTCGGGCGGCGAGGAGCTGACAACCAATAACCGAATGGAGCTTTCCGCGGTCATTGCGGCGTTGTCTGCGCTCAAGGAGCCGTGCGAGGTCAAGCTTACGACCGATTCAAAATACGTCGTTGACGCTATTGAAAAGGGCTGGCTGGAATCGTGGCGCAAAAACGGTTGGAAAAAGAGCGACAAGGGCAAGGTCCTCAACGTTGATCTGTGGGAGCAGCTCATTGAGCTTTTGGAGCGCCACAGTGTTTCATTTGTGTGGGTGAAGGGACATAACGGACATCCGTATAACGAAAGATGCGACGTTCTGGCAACCACCTTTGCAGACGGATTTGACGAGAAATAAAAATTCAAGCTTTTGAGCTTTTGGGGAGGCACCGCCTCCCCATTTTTTGTTGCTTTATTCTTGTGGGTGATATTGCCCTGATTTTGCCTGATTTTTTGTGGTTCAAAAATAAATGGTAAAAATTTACTTTTATTTCGGCGAATTAGACAAAAAAGAAAAACGTGCTTTGTGCAATTTGAAAATGGTGTCAAAAATCAACAAAAAAAGTTTTTGAAAAAGCGTTTTTGTTAACAATTTGTCCATTGATTTTCGCTTTTTCGTAATATATAATGCAATCAAGGATGACATTGGTATCTTTGATTCTCGCACGATTAACGTTTCGAGATGCTCGGATGTTTATCTTAAAATTTTATATTTAGGAGGATCCCCCCCACAATGAGAAAGAGCGTTTTGATGAAAATCTGTATGCTCGCAGTAGTAGCATCTATGGTGCTTTCACTGTTCGCTTGCTCTCCTGAGGTAATTGAACCCGAAGTGACAACTACGGGTACACAGCAGAGCACAAATGAAGAGACTACTACCGCAAAGGTAGAAGAAACTACCACTGAAAGCGAAGCTACCACCACGGCAGAAGCTACTACCACCACGGCAGAAGCTACGACTACCGAAGGTGAAGCTACCACCACCGAAGGCGAAGCTACCACAACCGAAGGTGAAGCTACCACAACCGAAGGTGAAGCTACCACAACCGAAGGTGAAGCTACCACCACCGAAGGTGAAGCTACCACAACCGAAGGCGAAGCTACCACAACCGAAGGTGAAGTGACCACTACCAAGGGTGAAGAAACCACCACTAAGGCGGAAGAAACCACTACTAAGGCGGAAGAAACCACCACTAAGGCAGAAGAAACCTCCACCAAGGCAGAAGAAACCTCTACCAAGGCGGAAGAAACC
>JAZRFU010000108.1:0-3420 GCA_045643865.1 Eubacteriales bacterium | reverse complement strand
TACCCTGAGATCGCAGCAATGCAGACCAAGGCAGTTATCCGCGCGGCTATCAACACCCAGAAGGCACACGCTGACTGGAACGTTGTTCCCGAGATCATGATTCCTCTCGTAGGCGACGTTAAGGAGCTTAAGTACGTTAAGAGCGTTGTCGTTGCAACTGCTGACGCTGAAATCGCAGCTGCAGGCGTATCTCTCAAGTACGAGGTTGGTACGATGATCGAGATTCCCAGAGCTTGTCTGACCGCTGACGAGATCGCACAGAATGCAGACTTCTTCTGCTTCGGTACGAACGACCTCACTCAGATGTCCTACGGATTCTCCCGTGACGACGCAGGTAAGTTCCTTGATGCTTACTACGATGCAAAGATCTTCGAGAACGATCCCTTTGCAAAGCTTGACACCACCGGTGTTGGCAAGCTCATGAATATGGCAATCCAGCTTGGCAGACCCGCAAACGAGCACCTCCACGTAGGTATCTGCGGTGAGCACGGCGGTGACCCCACATCCGTTGAGTTCTGCCACCAGATCGGTCTTGACTACGTATCCTGCTCTCCCTTCAGAGTACCGATCGCACGTCTTGCAGCAGCTCAGGCAGCACTTAAGTAATCCAAAAAACATAAAAATTTTTCAGGGGAAGCTTCGGCTTCCCCTGTTTTTTATTATTTTAACAAATGAAAAAATTGAATGTTGATTAGTTTGGTATTTTGTGTTATAATGTAGTCATAAAAGCGATCGCAGATAAGGAGGTCGAAAATGTTTAACATAATGATAGTCGAGGACGACGTAAATCAGCGCAAGCTTATGTCCGCAGTGCTTGAACAGTACGGCTACACGGTGATATGCGCCGATAATGGATTGAATGCGTTGGAGCAGCTCGACAAAAAGCACGTTGACCTTATAATTCTTGACATAATGATGCCTAAAATGGACGGCTTTGAGTTTACCGAAGCTCTGCGTCAATCGGGCTGTACTATACCGATACTCATGGTAAGCGCAAAGCAATCCCCTGCGGACAAGCGCCGCGGATTTCTGCTGGGAACCGACGACTATATGACCAAGCCCGTTGACGAAGAGGAGATGGTCTTGCGCGTGGGCGCACTTCTCCGCCGCTCAAAAATTGCACACGAGCGCAAGCTGACGCTCGGCTCAACAGAGCTTTTATACGATTCCGTGTGCGTCGTGGTGAACGGAGAATCCCAAGAGCTTCCGCAAAAGGAATTTCTCTTGCTTTTCAAGCTTTTGTCATACCCTAACAAGATTTTCACACGCCGTCAGCTGATGGACGAGATATGGGATATGGAGAGCGAGAGTGATGAGCGTACAGTTGACGTACATATCAGTCGCCTGCGAGAGCGATACCGAGCAAATCCCGATTTTGATATAGTGACAGTCCGCGGACTTGGATACAAGGCGGTACACCTCAAATGAGTAAGCAAAAAAAAGCAAAAGAACAGATAAACGGCAGAATTTCCGTTGAAAATCTCAAAAAGCTGTCAAATTGGCGTATTACAACGGCATCAGGTGAGGAAATAAAGCAGCGACGCACCATGCGCTTCTGGTTCTCCTGCGTTATGCTGATACTGTTTGCCACGACCTGCGGATTTACCGCGGCAGTATTCTATATCATTAACGGTATTCTCGATTTTTACGGCTTTTATATGGATACCGCCGTGCTCATCGGCGCTATCGCATTCTCCTGTATATTGGTCGGAGCAATAGTCAGCTCGGTCACAAGTAAATTTATACTCAACCGAATAAGCAAGATAAGCCACGGTATGCTTGAAATATCCAAGGGCAACTACAAAACGCGCGTCGAGGAAAAGGACAAGGGCGGTGCGCTCTCCGAGTTTGGCGCGCTTGAAAAGACCTTTAATCAGATGGCGGCAGACCTTGACGGCATCGAAATGTTCCGAAACGACTTTATAAACAATTTTTCGCACGAATTCAAGACGCCTATCGTGTCTATACGCGGCTTTGCACGTCAACTCCAAAGCGGTACGCTTACAGACGAGCAGCGCGATGAATATATTGGCATTATCGTGTCGGAGTCGGAGCGTCTGTCCAATATGTCGAACAACGTGCTGCTGCTTTCCAAGCTTGAAAATCAGCAGATAGTAAGTGACAAAACTACGTTTGATCTTGACGAGCAGATAAGAAATTGCATACTTTTGCTTGAAAAATCGTGGAGCGACAAAAACATTGAGCTTGATTTTGAGCTTGATGACGTAAAATTCACATTTAACGAGGAAATGCTCTCACACGTCTGGATAAATCTGTTTTCCAACGCTATCAAATTTACAGGCGAGGGCGGACGTATAGCGTGCCGCCTGTATAAAACAGACGACCGCGTTGTATGCACCGTGTCCGATAGCGGTATCGGTATGAGCCGCGAGGTTATAGGCCGCATATTTGAAAAGTTCTATCAGGGAGATGCCTCACATTCGTCATTCGGTAACGGAATCGGACTGAATATAGTCAAGCGTATAATAATATTGGCAAACGGTAGTATAGAGGTCGAGAGCGAAATCGGTGTGGGAAGCACATTTACGGTCACGCTCCCGAGGTGAGCATTATGAGTAAAGAAAAAGAAGTAATAAACGAGCAGTCGGAAAAAAAGCCATCCAAAATAAAGGTTGCGGCGATATTCAGTATGATTTCCGCGCTTTTCGTGGTGGCAACCGTGCTTGGTGTGATATTTATGTGGGAATATTTCTCCGACGCAGAGCAAATACGAGAGGCGGTTGGTGAAAATTACGTTTTGGGCGCGATAGCGATGATAGTTATAACCGCATTACAGGTCATCGTGGCATTCGTTCCCGGCGAGCTGGTGGAAATAGCGGCAGGTCTGGTATTTGGTACGGTCGAGGGCGCGATATTGGTGCTTATCGGCGCCACGCTTGGAAGTATAACGGCAATATTGCTGACGCGCAAGCTCGGAGTAAGGATAGTTAAGACCTTCTTCCCCGACACCGACATCAATTCTCTGCCCCTGCTCAACAATCCCAAGGAACGAAATTTTCTGACGTTTCTGCTCTTTCTGATTCCGGGAACGCCCAAGGATATGCTGACGTACGTAGTAGGTCTTACCGATATGAAGATATGGCAATACATACTTCTCACCTCGTTTGCGCGTATCCCCTCTATAATTTCCTCAACTGCGGGCGGCGATGCATTCGGAAGCTCCAAAATAATGACGGCAATATACATTTTCGCAGGTATCGCGGCAGTCAGCTTGATCGGATACGTCATATATCAGAACATTACAAAGAAAAAGAGCAATAAGCAACAAAATCAGCAGGATAATACCCCGTAATTTTTCAAATTTTGATTTATAGGGGATATAAACGGGCGAACACAGTTCCCCCCTACTACGGTTTAAAGATAACGTCACTCCTATACCCGTAGGGGCGAACTGTGTTC